>JASLYQ010000019.1 GCA_030739735.1 Alphaproteobacteria bacterium
ATTGGGTTATTTTTTTATTGGGTGGATAAAAGACATATCCACCGCGTTTTTTGGAGCACTGCGAAATGGGGAGGGACTACCGAATAGCAGGATTTTTTAATTCCGTAAGACCAAAACTTGCCCGTGAATGTACCGGTAAGAAATACAAAGGGTGTTGAGTAGGGATTGCCCCCCTAACCAGAACTGCCAACGATTTCGTAATCTATAAAATCAAGGTACTGGTACTTCCAGTATCTCAATCTAAAAACAACGCATCCACCTCATCCATCGTGCTTTTTGTGCGGGTGATGTAATCCGTCATCTTCTCCGTCTGTATCTGCCCATAGTGTTCTTCAATGTATTTCACACTGCACCCCATTACCTTGGACAAGGTGAAAACATCCACATTCCCCAGTTGCAATCTGTAAGTCGCATAAGTGTGCCGGAGTGAGTAGTAGGTGTAATCTTCTGGAAATTCTGTGATACCACTCTCTGCCCGTATCACATCCCACAGACGATAAAGTGTCTTTTTGCTAACCGCCTCACTCGTATCAAAACCTGCAAAGACAAAATCCTGTGGATGCAGATGCTTGCTGTAGGTTTTGATGCGCCCAAAAATATCACCCCGCATCCCGATTGCTGTTCTGTCTTTCCTTACTTTGGACAGTTCTGCCGGGATACGAATATGGACATTTGGGTAGTTGGTTCTTTCATCAGTTGATGGTGGGGATTTCTTAACCTGCACAAAATTCCATTTAATGCGTCTTGCCTCGCCAAAACGCATACCAGTATTTGCAAGAATGAGAATGAAATCACGAACCAACTGCCGTTCATACACTTCTCTTTCGTTGTCTAAATTCTTATGCCAGTTGCGTAGATAGGTATAGAGAACCCGATACTCTTCCCTTTGCATTGCATTACGGTATGCAACGATTTTCCTTATCTCACTCCACACTGGAATTTGGGACTGATTTGCATACCCCTTTTCCATTGCCCATTTGTACATATGACCAATGGTTGCCCTCTCATTGATGAGAGTCACATTTCGTACCTCTGGGTTTATCCTTTTTCGGTACGCATAATAATCTTTGTATTTGTGCCTCTGGATATTATCCAGTTTGGTATTCGCACCAACAAATTTTAATAGGTGCTTCACTTGGGATGAAATGGTTGTCCGCCTGCCTTGCGTTATAAAACCGCCATCAACCCTCTGTTGCTGGAATTCCAAATATTCCTCAACACACCTACCCATCGTGATTGAAAATATCTTATTTCCAACTTCCTTCTGCCCCATCATTTGGTAGTAAATTTTCCGTGCTTTCTCCTTTGCTAAATCCAAATCTCTGGTACGCATGGATTTACGGAAATGCCTTTTCTCATCACTGACCCAGACACGCATCTGCCAAATTTGATTGGATTGCTTGGTGCGCATGAGTTTCACCGCACCGTCTAAAATCTCAACCTCTTGGGTATAGAATTCTGTCTTGGGATTTGATGCTGATGGTGGGTTTTCACCAAGTGCTAAATCACCGTGCATTTGTTCGTTTTGCGGTTCTGTACTCATGTGAATCAATAATCCCTTAAGTTTGAATCTACTTTGAAACCTTCAAACCTAAACCATTGATTCTAATATACTTTGAATCTACTTTGAATGTCTATAAAAATTGTTAAGTAATTGTTTTTATTGACTATTATAAACTACGGATTACTCCCACTCGATCGTGCTCGGTGGCTTCGAGGTCACGTCGTAGACTACTCGGTTGACGCCGCGTACCTCGTTAACGATGCGGTTGGCGGTGCGCGTGAGGAAGCTGTGGTCGAAGGGGTAGGTGTCGGCCGTCATACCGTCGGTCGAGGTGACGGCGCGCAGCGCGCACACATGCTCGTAAGTACGCGCATCGCCCATCACACCGACGGTGCGCACCGGCAGCAATACGGCGAAGGCTTGCCAGATAGCGTCGTAAAGGCCAGCGGCACGGATCTCTTCAAGGTAGATGCGGTCAGCTTGGCGCAAGATCGTCGCGCGGTCTTCGGTCACCTCGCCGGGAATTCGGATGGCAAGCCCCGGCCCCGGGAAGGGGTGGCGGCCGAGCATGGTCTCGGGGAGTCCAAGCTCGCGGCCCAGCACACGCACCTCGTCCTTGAACAACTCGCGCAGGGGCTCAATAAGTTGCAAACGCATGCGTTCTGGCAGACCACCCACATTGTGGTGCGACTTGATGGTATGACTCGGCCCGCCAGCAAACGAGACAGACTCGATAACGTCCGGGTAGAGCGTACCCTGGGCGAGAAAATCGGCACCGTTGATTTTGCCCGCCTCTTCCTCGAAGACATCGATGAAGGTGGCACCGATGATCTTGCGCTTGGCCTCCGGATCGGTGACGCCGGCGAGTTTGTCGAAGAATTGGGCAGCCGCATCCACATGCACCAGCGGTGTGTTGAAACGGTCGCGGAACAACGTTTCCACCTCATTCGCCTCGCCTTCGCGCAACACGCCGGTATCAACGAAGACGCAGGTTAGGCGCGTGCCGATGGCCTCGTGGATCAACGCCGCAGCAACCGAGGAATCGACCCCGCCCGATAACCCGCAGATCACGCGCCCATCGCCCACCCGTTCACGAATCATAGCCACTTGGGTATCGCGATAGGCCGCCATAGTCCAATCGCCGGCACAGCCGGCAACGGCATGGGTAAAGGCGCCGAGTAACGCCGTGCCGTACGGCGTGTGCACCACTTCTGGGTGGAACTGAACGCCGTAATAGCGGCGCGCATCGTCGGCGATCGCGGCAAAGGGCGCGCCCTCGGAGGTGGCTACGGCGCGGAAGCCTTGCGGAAGCTCGGCCACATGATCGCCGTGGCTCATCCAGACTTGCTCACGGTCGCCTTTTTCCCAGACACCATCGAACAGCGCACAGTCATCCACGACATCGACGAAGGCGCGGCCAAACTCGCGATGCCCAGTTCCGACGACGCTGCCACCGAGTTGCTGCACCAAGGTCTGCTGACCGTAACAGATTCCAAGAACAGGGACGCCGAGTTTAAAGACGGATTCCGGCGCGCGGGGTGCGTTCTCCAACGTGACCGAGTCCGGGCCCCCGGAAAGAATGATCGCCCGTGGCGCCGCGCCAGTGAGCGCATCCGCCGCATTTTGGATAGGCACGATCTCGCAGTAAACACCGGATTCGCGGATACGGCGGGCGATAAGTTGGGTGACTTGGGAGCCAAAATCGATAATCAGGATACGGTCGGACACGGGCAATCAAGCCTCGGCTTCAAGGGCAACGCGCGACGGAGCAGAACTGCCCGTATCCCTTGGCTGTGAACATGGGCGAAACGTAGCCCGGGCGGACGCCCACACGCAACTACAGATTTGAAAGCTGAGTGCAGGCCACAATTGCAAGACCATTGGCGCAATGCCGTACTGGCCACCGTAGAGAAAGCAACGCGAGTGACGGTCGACCTCCGCCGGCACGGTGCTGCCGGCCCTGTTAGTTTGCATCCACCACAAGAGCTCTGCTGGCAAGGCACTGCGGCAGAGCAGCGCCTTCTGTGTCAACCTCCAGGCCTCGAATCAGAGCATCTCTCAGTCTCCTTCAGCGGCCGTGGCACGGCAACAAGTTCGCGGCGGCGAACTGGACACCGGATATAACCGCTGCGCCACGGCTTATGGGAGCTCTCGCAACATTCGATTGCGCCGTGACGAATAGTCATAGTATCGGCACGCATTTTATCATCTTCGAGGCCGCAGTTTCGCGGCTTGGATAGCACCCTTACTTTACGCGCGCGGCAGCTATCAGAAATTAGTAACCTAAGCCCAGCCGCCCGAAAATGGTATGACCTGGGCCGTTATCCAGTCGGCGCGGTCGGATGCAAGAAACGCGACCAACGCGCCGAGCTCGTCGGGCTTGCCGAGACGGCCGAGCGGGATCGGGCGGACGATTTTCTTCAGCGTATCCGGATCGCCGACCACCTCGGACGGAAAATAATCTGGATTCTCAACATAGTTGGGTGCCACGGCATTGACCTGAATGTTATGCGGTCCGAGCTCCTTGGCAAAGGTTAGCACCATCGCGTTCGCCGCCCCACGCGCGGTCACATACATGGAATAGTTGGGTAGACCATGAAACGGCGTTGCGGAGGTGACGAAGACGATCTTCCCTGCACTGCGCGCCTTCATACCGGACACCACGGCGGCGGCAAGAGCGTAGGGCGCCTCGACCATTACCTCGAGCCCCGCCCGCATGTCGGCAGGATCCGCCTCTTCCACCTTGGCGCGGATGGCGGGAAAGGCATCATTGTTGATAAGCACGTCGATCTGGCCGTGGCTGCGTACGACCTCATCGACAATCGCCGCGGGTTCGCGCGCGGAGACCATGGCGAGGTCGGCCGGCAATGCACCCGCCGCCTCATCGCCAAGCGGTGCGCAACCGAGGACAATGGCGCCGTCCTCGGTTAACGCCCGCTTTACAGCCGGCCCGGCAAAGCGGCCAGGGTTGCTAAGTAAGACAATTCGTTTGTCAGACATTGATAAGCTCCTCCCGAGTCCGCTACGCGGTAACTATTCGACAGGATGGAAAGGTGCCGGGATCAAGATCTTCGATTCCATTTTTTTTAACATCGGCCGGACCTGCGGCGTAAACTCGATCCATTCCGGGCGCGAAGTCAGCTCGGCACGGCGCTCCGCGCGATCGTTGAGGCTGTCGTAGGCCCACATGTGAACGATCTGGTTGAGTGGGCCGATGTCCGTATAAAAATAGCCGTATCTGTGACCCAGGATCTCTTTTTGCAAATCCACCACCGTGTTCTGATAGACTTTTAGCCATTCGGGGTGACTACCGGGTTGCAGGTCATAAGTGCGCATCTCGACGATCTTCGACATATCGTAGGTCCTCCCTGGATTTTGTTTCACCGGTCACGATTTCAGCCGACTGGAGCCTTGTCAACGCGATCGGCGAAGGCTAAGAGCGCATGTCCCGAGCGAAGGAGAGCCCCATGACCGAGACCTACAGGGCGTTGGTTGTCGACAAGGACGGCGACGGCGCATCGCTGGGCATCCAGGAACGACAAACGACAGACCTCCTAGGGGGTGACGTCACTATTCGCGTTGCCTATTCCAGCGTCAACTATAAGGACGGGCTGGCGACCCTGGCTAAAGGGGGGGTGGCGCGCAAGCACCCGCTGGTGCTCGGCATCGATCTCGCGGGAACGGTCGAGCGCTCGAGCGATTCGCGCTTCGCCACAGGCGACGAGGTCCTGGTCACCGGCTTCAATCTCGGCGTCGCCCATGATGGCGGCTTTGCCGAGTTGGCCAGGGTCCCGGGCGACTGGATCGTGGCCAAGCCCGACGGTCTGACTTTGCGGGAATGCATGGCGCTGGGGACAGCGGGCTTTACCGCTGCGCTGGCGATCCGTGAGCTGGAGGCGCGCGGCCTGGCCCCCGCTGCCGGTCCCGTTCTGGTCACCGGCGCCACCGGTGGCGTCGGCTCGCTTGCCGTCTCCATGCTGTCCCGGCTCGGCTATGATATCGTCGCCTCGACCGGCAAGAGCGATGAGCACGACTACCTCCGCAGCCTGGGCGCAAGCACCATCCTCGACCGCGACGAGGTGTCGGCGGAGACCCGACCGCTGGGTAAGGAGATCTATGCCGCCGCCATCGACCAGGTCGGCGGCACGACGCTGCCCTGGCTGCTTGCCCATCTGCGATATCGCGGCGCCGTAGCTTGCACAGGGCTCACCGGCGGGTTTGCCTATTCGTCGACCGTGCTGCCCCTGCTGCTACGCGGGGTCTCGATCCTGGGTATCGATTCGGTGATCTGCCCGATGGCCGAGCGCCCCGATCTCTGGCAGCGCATGGCCGGTGAGATCAAGCCCGACAGCCTCGCCGAGACCATCGCCGTCGAGACCGACCTCGACGGCCTTCCGGAGGTGCTCAGCCGCATCCTCAAGGCCGAAATACGCGGCAGGACGGTGGTCAAGCTTTAGGCGGGCTCAGCACCAGGCCAACGATCGTTATGGCGATCAGAATCGTGGTGGCGATCAGGCCGACCCGCCGCCGCCATGGGCTGGTCCAGGGCTTGAAGCGAAAAATGCCACGGCCTTTGTGGCGCGGAAGCACAAGCCAAGCGTCATCGCTGACAGCCTCGTAGTCCACGTCGATTTTACCGTCGACCGCTTTTCGCGTCGCGGTCGACGAGACCAGTCCGCGCTCGGTGAGCGCCGCGAGTGCCGCCGCCTCCGTCTCCGCCGATTCGCCGACCGCGATGCCCATAGCAAAGCCGTGTTCATCGCCGAGCATAGCTGTCAGATCCCAGCGCGTGCGCAGGGCACAGCGCAATGCCGCCAGGGGTGAGACGAAGGCCACCGACAGACGCTCGTCATCGCGCCGCCAGGCACGACCGCCAGCACGCGCAATGCGCAGGGTGAGCGAGGAATTTGCTGCATCCGCGAGGGCAGGTGGCAGGCCTTGATCGCACACCACCAGCACAGCTTTCGCCGATTTCTCCCGATTGCCCATGTCTCCGGTCTAACACGCGTGTGCGAAAGGGTCGATCCGGCAACGCTGCTCGGGTATGAGAGGGGCCGAGGAGGATCGCTAACCATGCTCTACCGCGACTACAAAACCCTCGACGAGATCGACGCCCACTACAATCTGACTATGGCCGTACCCGAAGCCGGCGCGATCACCGAGCGCTGGACGAGCGATAGCTCCAAGGCACGCGATAGCTTGGAATCAGTGCTCAGCGTGCCCTTCGGGCCGACCCTTGAGGAATATCTCGACATCTTCCCGGCCAAGCCCGAAGGCGGCAAGGCGCCGGTCCACCTCTTCATCCATGGCGGTTATTGGCGTCGCTTCACCGCCCAGGACTTCAGTTTCATTGCCCCAGAGCTGGTGGCAGCCGGCGCCTGCGTGGTGATCAACAATTATGCCCTTTGCCCCACCGTCTCGTTGGCTGAGATCGTGCGTCAGAGCCGCGCCGCGCTGGCCTGGACCTACAAGAACATTGCCGATTACGGTGGCGACCCCGAGCGCATCACCATCTCCGGCCATAGCGCCGGTGGCCACCTGACAGCGATGATGCTAGCCACCAACTGGGCCGGCGACTATAGCCTGCCTGGAGACCTCGTAAAGGCCGCCTGCGCCATAAGCGGCGTCTTCGACCTGCGCCCCCTGCCCTATACTTTCGTGCAAGCGGCGGTGCAGCTTGGCGCGCATGACATCGCGCAGCTCAGTCCCATCGACCACATTCCCGCCACCGCGCCGCCGCTGACGGTTGCCATCGGTACCGCCGAGACGGGCGATTTCGTGCGCCAGAGCCATGACTTCCACGCCGCCTGGACCACTGCCGGGCATGAGGGCGACTATTTGCCGATCGAGGGCGAGAACCATTTCTCGGTGCTGGACGGTTACGGTGACCCGGCAAGCCCACTGTTTGCAGCAATAAATGGCCTTTTTACGTAAGTTGTATGCGTCGCTGCACCACATATGTCACCGCCTTTGTCGCCCTGCTCTCAGGGCAGGCGGTGGCGGAGGACCCGGTGCCGCAAGTGCTTGAATCCAACTTCCGCAGCGCGCACATCAGCGTCACCGCCGACCGCACGGTAACCGCCATCGTCGATCCGGTGCAGGTCTCGATCTCGGTTGAGACGCCAGTCGGCCTGGCCATAGCTTTGCCCAGCGGCAAGGGCGCAATGGGGCCGTTCCGGGTGCTCAGCGAACGTGACGAGGGGCCCTTCTGGACGGGCGAGGGGCGGCAGCGCTGGGAGCGCCATTACACACTGCGCGCCATTGCCGCCGGCGAGCAACAGCTGCCGTCACTGCCGGTGCTGGTCGAGGACGAGAATACTATCAACCATTTCGCCTGCGTACGCATGGACCGCTGCGGCGGCGAATTGATGCCCGCGGGCAGTAAGATGCGGCGGCTGCGCACGCGACCGCTGCTACTGAGCGTCACCTCCGTGCTGCCCGACGACGCCGTACCGACACGGCCCAAAGGCGTGGCGCCGCCGCTCGAGCTTATCGCACCATCCTCCTTGCCGTCTCTCGCTAAGATACTCGGTGTTCTCGGCATCGTGGCGGTCGGTGCCCTGGCGCTGGCCATCTTCCTGAAACACAAACTCAGCGCAACCTGCGGCGTGCGGGCGCGACGCCATGCCCACAACCTGGCGCTAGCCGCGCTTAAGCGCCTGGCCGGGCTCGATGCCGCGCGCGTGCATGAGTTTCATGCCCGCCTCTCGGCCATCCTGCGCACCTACCTAGCAGGGCGCTTTGGCCTGCCAGCAAGCAAGCGCACCACGGAAGAGATCCTGCTCGCCACCAAGACAGCACCTCATGACGCTCTCGGTCCGACCCTCAGCCAATGCGACCGAGTCAAGTTCGGCCGAGGCCGACCGACCGAATCCGATATGCGCGCAAGGCTTCGCGCGGCCGAGGCCTTTGTCGAAGAAACGGCGGCCGAAGCATGACTTTCGACGATCCCACCGCTCTGATCCTGCTGCTGGCAGTGCCGCTGCTACTGTTGCTCAAGCACGGCCAACGGCGCCGCGGCTCCATCGGCTTTCCGACCACGGCGCCGCTGCTCACCTTGCCGCGGAGCGCGCGCATGCGTCTTGCCGCCGCCATGCCATGGTCCCGGGGGCTGGCCCTGGCGCTGGCAGTAATAGCCGTGGCCGATCCACGCTGGGGCCTGGAATCGTCTCGTGCCTACCAGGAGGGCGTCGCCATCATCGTCGTCGTCGACATTTCCAGCAGCATGCTCGCCGAGGACCTGCAAACCACCGCCGAGCGCGCCACACGGCTGGGCGTTGTCAAGACCACCTTGCGCAGCTTCGTCAACGGCCGCGGGCCGGACAGCAAGGGGCGCGAAGGGGACGCGCTGGGCCTCGTCACCTTCGCCCGCTATGCCGATACGGCAAGCCCGTTGACCCTCGACCACGACGCCTTTCTAGCTACGCTCGATGCGGTTGAAATCGTCGTTGTGCCGCAGGAGGACGGCACCGCCATCGGCGATGCCATGGTGATGGCGACCGATCTGCTGCGCAAAGCCGAGGCCGACAGCAAGGTGATGGTGGTTCTGACCGACGGTAACAACAATGCCGGCACCGTCCACCCAATGGACGCGGCCTGGGTGGCAAAAACCTTCGACATCACCGTGCATACCATCGGCGCCGGCACGCACGATGCCGCGCCCACGACGACGGTCTCGGCGGAATCCGGCACGCGGACCATGGCAACGCCCGGATTCCTTGACCACTTTTTGCTCAAGGAGATCGCCAATACCACGGGCGGCCAAGCCTTCCGCGCCACCGACGGCACCGTTCTGGCCGAGATCTACAGCGAAATCGACAAGCTCGAGACATCGACGCAGGTGATCGAGCAATACCAGCGCTCGGTGCAGATCTTCCCGGCCTTCCTGGGTCTCGCCCTGTTGCTGCTATTACTTGAGGCGATGCTCGGCAATACTGTCTTGCGCATGACGCCGTAAGGAAAAATGCACTTCGACGCCCCATTGCTCTCCGTTTTGCTGTTGCTAGCACCGCTGGTGCTGGCACTGACGGCCCATGGCATCCGGCGCCGGCACCAAGCGCGCACGGCCTTTCTCGGCAGTGACGAGACCAGCGCTCAGGATGCCGCCCGTGACCGCCGCCGCTGGACCAAAGCTAGCATACTGGCCACCGCCGTGGCCTTGTTGGTGGTCGCAGTTATGGGGCCGCGCTGGGGCGACAGCGTCGAGGACGCACCGCGCACCGGGCGCGATATCATCTTCCTGCTCGACATCTCACGCAGCATGCTGGCCGAGGATGTCGTTCCGAGTCGCTTGGAGGCGGCCAAGGCGGCTATCGCCGACATGGTTGAGGTGATTAAGGATAGGGGTGGTCACCGTCTCGGCCTGGTGACTTTCGCCGGCCGCGCCACCCAGCACAGCCCGGTCACGCTTGACCACGCTTTCTTCCTCGACCGATTGGATGGGGTTCGCGGTGGCGCGGCACTGCGGCGTGGCAGCCTGATCGGCAACGCTATTGGCAAGGTGCTGCGGGAGCTGGAGCCCGGCGCTTCGCCCTATACCGACGTCATCCTGATCAGCGACGGAGAGGACCATGGCGGCACGACCCTGTCGGCGGCCCGCGAGGCGGCACGCCTCGGCGTCACCCTCTATCCTATCGGCATCGGCAATCCCCTGACCGGCGCCAGCATTCCCCTGACCAGCACAACCGGCGAGCGTGCACCCCTGATGCATAACGGCGAGCCGGTGATGACTAAGCTACAGGAGCCCCTGCTACGCCAGATCGCGGGCATCACCGACGGCGTCTATGTGGCGGCGCGCACCGCACCAGTGGATCTCGGCAAGCTCTATCGCGATGCCATCTCGCTCAAGCGCGGACGCGAACTCGAGGGCCTGGCCCAGACCAGCGCCGGTGAGTTTTTCCGCTGGCTGGCGCTAGCCGCGGTGCTGCTGCTGGCACTGGAGATGCTGCTCGACGAGCAACCGCGTCCGGCGGCACAGGCGGGGTCCCGTTATTCGCCCACATTGGCCGCCGCAGTGCTGCTGCTGTTCGGACTCACCGGCTTCGCCGATTCCGACTCTCCCTACGACGCCGTGGCGCGAGGCAACGCTTTATATGCGGAGGAGCGCTACGAGGAGGCCGCCACGCTCTATGCCGCCGCACGCACGAAGCTTCCAAACGAACCGTTGGTGGCCTTCAACATCGGCGTCGCACGCCTCCAGGCTGGCGATCCGAAAGCGGCCGAAGCAGCGCTCTCAGCCGCGTTTAATACTGATGACACTAGGCTCGCTGCCCTCACTCACTACAATCTCGGTAATGCTCGCTACGTGCAGGCACTCGACGTGCGCGAGACCTCGGTAGAGGATGCCGTTAGCTTTATCGAGCAGGCCATGGAGAGTTACCGTGCCGCGCTCTCGCTACAGTCGGATATGGAAAACGCCATGTACAATCTCGAGCTAGCCTATCGTTTACTCGACGATTTATCTGATGAACGTAGTCAGAGCGGGGCGCCACAGGAACAGGAATCGCCTCAGGCGGCGGGCAAGCCCGGCGAGGCCACGGGGGCCTCCGGAAACCAACCCGGCCCCGGCGCCCAGCCCGTAACGGACCAGTCGGTGCAGAATCGTACGGGCGAAGCCAGCAAAGCGGCGCCAAAGGCTCTACCCAGCGAGGACAACTCCTCAAGCGGTAGCCCTGGCGCCGGCGCCCGCTTCACCATGACCCGGGAAGAGGCCGAGGATCTCATCGACCTGGTACAAAGCAAGACCCGCGAAGCCGAACGCCAGCGCCGGGAATGGCAGGACGCGCGCCTGCGCGACCCCAAAGTGGAGCGGCCCTGGTAGCGCCAGGTCAGTCGCAAGGCGCGCGTCATGGCAGGCGGAACGTTAGCCGATACCGTTAAAAGCTATTGATCAGCAGACGAAACTCTGCATTGGGTTCGTTTCGAAATTTACTTTACCACAAGGGGATCATAGCGCTAGCTCGTGAGACTATCGATCGTCAGTAGTTCTTTGATAAACATTTGGTACCTAATTAAAAAATAATTAATGCTCTTTGCCAAATCAATGTTGTGGACTCGGGGGTCGTTATGCAGTACTGAATTCGGTATACTGTATGCAAGGAGGCTTACAGGTGCGCACCATTGAAAGTCCGCCGGGGCTTGTGGAGCAAGCCTATGCGGCGATTCTCGACTCCATATGCGACGGCCAGCTGCCGCCGGGGGAGCGGCTGACCCAAGCCGAGATCGCGGGACGGCTCAATGTCTCGCGCCAACCGGTGGGGCAAGCCTTGGGGTTGCTCAAGGCCCAAGGCTTCGTTTGCGATGCCGGTCGCCGCGGGCTAAAGGTGGCGCCGTTGTCGGCCGAGCTGGTGCACCAGCAATATGAATACCGTGCCGCCGTCGATGCCCTGGCCGCCGCAAAAGCCGCGGAGCGCCATACCGAGGCAGACCTAGCACAAGGTCGCGCCATCCTGGCGCAAGGCCGTAGCGTTCTTGCCGAGGGCGCGCTGGCGCAAGTCATCGAAATCGAGACCGCCTTTCACGGCTGGATTTACGAAACCGCTGATAACCCCATCATCGTCGAGGCCATGGAACGGCTCTGGGCCCACGCGCGGCGCGTCATCGGCGCCGTCCTAGAGATGCCGGGAGACTGGCCGCAGCGCGTCTGGCAGGAGCATCTGACCATCTTCCACGCCGTCGCGGCGAGCGATGCCGATCTTGCGGCTGAGCTTGCCCGTGCCCATGTCGAGGCGGCGCGGCTGGCCTTAACCGAGAGCATTGGCAGAGGCGCACATGACTGACACCCCCACTATTCGCGTGCTGATCGCCAAGGTCGGCCTCGACGGCCATGACCGCGGTGTCAAGGTCGTGGCGCGCTGCCTGCGCGATGCCGGCATGGACGTGATCTATACCGGCCTGCACCGCACCCCGGAAGAGACGGTGACTGCAGCGGTCCAAGAGGACGTCGACGTGCTCGGCATCAGCCTACTTTCGGGCGCGCACATGACCATCTTTCCGCGCATACTCGAGCTGCTGAAAGAAGCGGATGCCGACGACATTCTGCTCGTCGGCGGCGGCGTCATGCCCGACGAGGATATTCTCGCACTCAAAGACATAGGCGTCGCGGCGACCCTGCTGCAGGACACACCGCCGACGGTTATCGTCGAGACGATCCGCAATCTTGTCGCCGAACGAGGGGCGCGCTGATGGAAGACTGGCATTTTCCCCCGTCCTATGATGAGACATATATGCCAGCAGCCGACGCCCGTCATTGGTTTCCTGAGCGAGAGTGCATGGATCCGGGTGCGCGTGACGCCGCCATCGTCATACGTTTGCGCGAGGTCATGGAACATGCTTGGAAGAACGCTCCTTTCTATCGCCGCAAGTGGGACGACGCGGGCGTACACCCCTCACACATCACCTCGCTAGAGGCCTTCGAAAAAGTGCCCGTGGTGACCAAGGCCGACCTGCGCGCTGCGCAAGCCGCGCATCCGCCTTTCGGTGACTATCTTTGTATCCAACCGGACGATGTGCACCATATACACGGAACTTCTGGCACCACCGGCCGGCCGACCACCTTCGGCATCGGCCGCGACGACTGGCAGGCGACAGCGGACGCGCATGCGCGTATCCTTTGGGGCATGAGCGTGAGACCCGGCGACATACTGTTCGTCGCCGCCATCTTCTCGCTCTATCTGGGCTCCTGGGGGGCCATGCTGGGAGGTGAGCGGCTAGGCTGTCGCGTCTTCCCCTTCGGTGCCGGTGCCGGCGGCATGACGGCGCGCGCCGCATCCTGGCTCGATGCCGTAAAGCCGCAGGCCTTCTACGGCACGCCGTCCTATGCCCTGCACTTGGCAGAAGTAGCACGCGAGGAAGGCTACGAGCCGCGCGACTTCGGCCTCAAGGTGATGTTCTTCTCTGGTGAGCCCGGCGCCTCCATCCCCGGCGTGCGCGACCGCATCGCCGAAGCTTATGGCGCCACGGTCTTCGATTGCGGCACCATGGCCGAAATGATGCCATTCATGAGCGCCGCCGGCAGCAAGGAGGCGAGCGAGGGCATGTTGCTGTGGCAGGACATCGTCTATCACGAGGTCTGCGACCCTGGGAGTTACGCCCGCGTGCCCTTTGGCAGCCGTGGCACGCCAGTCTATACTCACCTGGAGCGCACCTCCCAACCCATGATTCGTTTGCTGTCTAACGATCTTACCCACTGGGTCGACGGCCCCAGCCCCTGTGGACGCACCTACCCGCGCTTACCCGATGGCGTCTACGGCCGAATCGACGATATGTTCCAGGTGCGTGGCGAAAACATCTATCCCTCCGAGATAGATGCCGTGCTCAACACCATCGACGGCTATGGCGGCGAGCACCGCATCATCATTAGCCGCGAAGGCGCCATGGACGAGCTACTGGTGCGGGTTGAGCCTAGCGAGGTGGCGGCACCCGATTTCGGCGAGCGCTGCGCCGCCGGCCTGCTCAGGGTGCTCGGCGTGCGTACCCAGGTGGAAGTGACAGACGCGGGCGAGTTCCCGCGCACGGACTTCAAAGCGCGCCGCGTGATCGACGACCGCCATTTGTTCCGCACGCTCGCCGCCAGCCTGGATGAGGGAGACAAGGATGGTGCCTGACGACGCCTTGGCGCTCGTGCCACGTTTGCTGGCCGGCGAGACCCGCGCCATTGCGCGGCTCATGACCTGCGCCGAGACCGGCAACGACGCCAGCCGCCCAGCCCTCGCGCAGGCCTATGCCCATGGTGGGCGCGCTCATGTCATCGGGCTCACCGGCGTGCCTGGCTGCGGCAAGTCGACGCTAGTCCGGGCGCTCACCGTCGCCTTGCGCGAGCGGGGGCGCAAGGTCGGGGTGGTCGCGATCGATCCCTCAAGCCCATTCTCCGGCGGTGCCATTCTCGGCGACCGCATCCGCATGGCCGATATCGCCGGCGATCCCGGTATCTTCATCCGCTCCATGGCCTCGCGCGGAGCCTTGGGTGGGCTCGCCCGCACAAGCCTCGACGCGGTGGACCTGCTTGATGCGGCAGGCTTCGATCCAGTCATCATCGAGACCGTCGGTGTAGGCCAGGACGAAGTGGAAATCGTACACGTCGCCGATACCACGGTGGTGGTCTCCGCCCCCGGTCTCGGCGACGACATCCAGGCCATCAAAGCGGGTGTCTTGGAGATCGCCGACATCCACATGGTGAGCAAGGGCGACCGGCCGGACGCCGACAAGACCGTGGCCGAACTCAAACAAATGCTGATGTTGGGCGAGTTGAAACAAGAAGGCTGGGCAGTGCCAGTGCTGGCAACTAGCGCGCTGACCGGCCACGGCATCGACAAACTGCTCGGCCTGATTGATGCCCACCGCACCCATCTCCAGGACAGCGGCACGCTAGCGGCGCGGCGGCGGCGCAGCGCCGAGACCCGCACCCTCAAGATCGCCGAAGGCATCATCCGTGGGCGCTACGCCGCCGGACGCGGGGCCGAGGCACAGGCAATCATCGACCGCGTTAGCGCGCGGAAGTTGGACCCACACGGGGCAGCCCTGGCATTGTTAGACATTCTCAACCAGGGAAACACAGCATGACCAAGGCGAGCGCTATTCCCGACGGCATGGCTTTGGAGCAGCTTGAACAGGCCTGCGCCGAGTGGGAGCGCGAGGACGTGGCGGCCTTCTTGGCGCGCCAGCCCGAGTCGCGAAACAGCTATCACACTACCTCGGGCTTCGACCTCAAGCGCACCTATACGGCACTCGACGTGGCCGACACACCACTCAATGATATCGGCCTGCCGGGGCGCTATCCCTTCACCCGCGGCCCATACCCGACCATGTATCGTGGTCGCCTCTGGACCATGCGTCAGATTGCCGGCTTCGGCACGGGCGAGGACACAAATGCGCGCTTCCGTTATTTGCTCACGCAAGGCCAGAGCGGATTGTCGACCGATTTCGATATGCCGACGCTGATGGGCTACGACTCTGACCACGCTATGAGCCACGGCGAGGTTGGCCGCGAGGGCGTGGCGATCGATACCATCGACGACATGGAAAAGCTTTTCGACGGCATCGATCTAACCAAGATCTCTGTCTCGCTGACCATCAATCCGAGCGCCTGGGTGCTCTATGCCATGTATATCGCGTTGGGCAAACGCCGCTGCTACGATCTGAACGACCTTTCAGGCACCATCCAGGCGGACATCCTCAAGGAATACATCGCACAGAAGGAATGGATCTATCCGATCCGCCCCTCGGTACGCCTGGTTCGCGACTGTATCGCCTATGGCGCCCGCCACATGCGCCGCTACAACCCGGTCAACATCTCCGGCTACCACATCTCCGAAGCCGGCGCGACGCCCGTACAGGAAGCCGCTTTCACCATGGCCAACACCATCGCCTACGTGGAGGAGGTGGTGGCCTCAGGCCTGTCGGTGGACGAATTTGCGCCACGTCTTTCGTTCTTCTTCGTCAGTCAGGCGGACATGTTCGAGGAGGTGGCGAAGTTCCGCGCCCTGCGCCGCGTCTATGCCAAGATCATGAAGACACGCTTCGGCGCACAAAAGGCAGAATCGATGCGGCTCCGCTTCCACGCCCAGACGGCAGCGGCAACGCTGACCAAGCCGCAATACCAGGTGAATTTGGTACGCACCGCCTACCAGGCTCTCGCTGCCGTGCTGGGGGGTTGCCAGAGCCTGCACACCAACGGCATGGACGAGGCATTCACCATCCCCACCGAAGAAGCCATGCGGCTCGCACTGCGCACTCAGCAGGTGATGGCGGACGAGAGCAACATCACCGCCGTAGTCGATCCATTAGGTGGCTCATATTATGTTGAACATTTGACTACGCGTATGGAGCGTGAGATCTTCGCCATCCTCGCCAAGGTCGATGATATGGGTGGCGCCATCAAGGCCATCGAGGCCGGTTGGTTTCAACGCGAGATCGCCGATTCGGCTTATGCTGAGGCGCTGAGGCGAGAGAGCGGCGAGCAGACCGTGATCGGCATCAATAAATATGTCGAGACCGATGAGGCCGACCCCGGAATCGAGGTCCACCCGTACGACCCCGAGACCGAACGCCACCAGATCGCCGCCCTGCACAAGACCCGCGCCGAGCGTGACAACGCAAAGGTGGAAGCGCTGATGCAGAAGCTACGCGAGGTGGCGACGGACGAAGCAGCGAACATCATGCCCGTTACCATAGAACTTGCCGAGGCCCGAGCGTCGATGGGCGAGATCGTCGAGTGTCTGAAGGAAATGTGGGGTGGCTATCGCGAGGTGCCGGTTTTTTGAATACTCCAAAGGTGTGTGGCCAGTAGCCGTCGCCGCCTTCTATTCCTTCGGTTCTGGCAAACAATTCTAGCCAGTGCTTACACTTGCTAGAGCACCTTTCAACCATACGCGATCATTGATAGCCCAGCTCGCCCTACTGGATAGATGCGCCGTACCGTTTGGTTGAGTCCCCATATGACCGGTGCGTCGTTCCTATCCGAAAAGCTGTCTCGGGCTATCAAAGGGTCCATATTACTGAGCCTCTCTATAAGACGTAGACCGTTATCGAACCGCTCTACCCCCTGCCGTGAAAGTGGTCGTATATGGTCTTGGCAACGGTCTTGCTAATACCATCTACCGTCTCAAGGTCGATAAGGCCCGCCTCTGCAACGCCCTTCGGCGAGCCAAAGCGGTGGAGGAGGGCGCGCTTGCGCTTGGTGCCGATACCGGAAATTTCGTCTAGCTCTGAGCGTGCCAAGGCGCGTGCGCGACGGGCGCGATGGCTGCCTATGGCGAAGCGATGGGCCTCGTCGCGCAAGCGCTGGAGAAAATAGCTGACAGGGCTGTTGGGGCGCACCAGGAAAGGCTGGCGGTCCGGCATATGGATGCGCTCGCGCCCGACGGCACGATCCGGCCCCTTGGCGATGGCGGCAACTCCGATGCCGCCCTCGCCGACACTGACGCCGAGATCGGCGAAGGTGGCGAGTGCACTCGACAACTGCCCGGCGCCGCCGTCGATCAGCACCAGGTCCGGCCATTGCCCGTTCGCCCCCTCCGGATCTTCCTTGTTAAGCCGTGTGAAGCGCCGCGTCAGCACCTCGCGCATCATGGCATAGTCGTCGCCGGGCGCGAAACCGCCGGCACCGCTGCCCTTGATGTTGAACTTGCGATAGGCGCCCTTGATCGGGCCCTCGGATCCCGCCACGACCATAGCACCGACGGCGCGGCTACCGGAGATATGGCTGTTGTCGTAGACCTCGATGCGCTGCGGCGTGGCCTCAAGTCCAAACATTTCGGCGACGCTTTCGAGCAGGCGGCGCTGGGTGACGCTCTCAGCCAGCCGTCTGGCCAAAGCCTCGCGAGCATTGGCAACCGCTTGGTGAACCAGGCGACATTTATCGCCTCGCTGTGGCCTGATCACCTGGACCCGACGCCCGGCGCGCAGACCGAGAGCTTCGCCCATTAGCGCCTGACCCTCAACCTGGTGGCTGAGCAACACCCGCCGCGGCGCCTCGCGGCCGTCGTAGAACTGAGAGACAAAGGCGCCGAGCACGGCTGCCGCATTGTCGTCACGGCCGTGGCTCGGATAGTGCGCACGGTTGCCGTAATTACGCCCACCGCGGAAGAAGAACACCTGGATGCAGGTCTGCCCACCGTCCTGGTAGGCGGCGATGACGTCGGCATCGCCCACAGCATCCACGTTAATGCCCTGGTGTGCCTGGATATGGGCGAGGGCGCGAATACGGTCCCGCAGCACCGCCGCTGCCTCAAACGCAAGGGCGTCACTTGCCGCTTGCATGCGCTCGGCCATGCGCTTCTGCACCGCCTGGCTGCGCCCGGCGAGAAAGTCGCCGACTTGGGCTACAATCTCGTCATAGTCCTTGGCCGAAACCTTGCTGGCACAGGGGCCTACACAGCGCTTGATCTGATATTGCAGGCAGGGCCGGATGCGGCTCGAGAAGACGCTGTCAGAGCAGGTGCGCAGCGGAAACGCGCGTTGCAAGGCGTTGAGCGTGCGGTTGACGGCACCCGCCGAGGCAAAGGGGCCAAAATAGCGCCCGGGCTTGGAGCGCGCGCCGCGGTGTTTGAGGAGCTGTGGCCAGTCATCATCACCGGTGAGCAGGATATAGGGGTGCGACTTGTCGTCGCGCAGGACGATATTGTAGCGCGGCTTGAGCAGCTTGATCAGATTGGCCTCAAGCAGCAGCGCCTCAGCCTCGGTATGGGTGCTGATGACCTCGACCGAGGCAGTTTCCGCAATCATGCGGGCGATGCGTACCGACTGGCGGACCGGGTTGGCATAGGAGGCGACGCGCTTGCGTAAGCTGCGCGCCTTGCCGACATAGAGCACGTTGCCCTTGGCACCGAGCATGCGATAAACGCCGGGGACCGACGGCAGCCGCCGCACGGTATCGCGGATAACCGGCGCGCCGCCGGGAAGGGAGCTTTGCTCACTCATAGCTGTGCTCGCCATGACCGCACTATCCCCACAGTCGAGTATCGGGTCAATGTGGCAAAAGCGAGGGAATATAGGGGCTCACCACAAGCTAGTGCAACTATCCACCAAACCTGTGGAAAACTCAGTGTAAAATCTAGCTAATACAAGTGTTAAGGGAAGGATACACTTTGATTAAACCAATTTGCCTAATTTCTAGGCAAAATTATCAACCTATTGATTCCTAAGAATAAATAATATGGAAGTTTGATTCTCTTATGGGTCCGTTTGGAATGCGGGACGCTGTCGTGGCAAAAATAGAATGGCAAATACACGCTGTGAACAAATTTCCTTGAGAACTCTGACCTGAATGAACTGAAAATCGTTGGTTAATTGGCGCAGGACCGTTCAATTTCGACGCCAACCACGGCCTCGTCGCTCAACACGTCAAGCTTCTCTACCTGAACGTTTACACGCGTAACTCGCGAGTCGGCCAGGCACATATCGGCGACGCGCTCAGCTAGACTCTCGACCAAATTTATGTGCCCTTCGGCAACGATAGCGCGAATGCCAGCAACGACGTCATCATAGCTCACCACCTCGGCAATGCGGTCGTTATGAGGCGCATCAGGCTCGGCGATGTCGAGGGTGACGGCAAGCGCTACGCGCTGGCTGCGGCCGCGTTCGTGCGGGTGGATACCGATGGCGCAGTCGATAACCAGGTTGCGCACGAACAGCCGCCGGGAATGGGTCTTGGCAGACGGCGTTGCGATGGGATGGAGCTTGCCTCGGGTCTGCATCTATTCCAGGTCCGCGTCGTTTGGGGGTGCGTTGCGCCAGCCGAGATGCTGGCCGCTATCGAGAGCGATCATTTGCCCTGTCAGGGATCGCGCGTCCAGGATAAAGCGCAAGGCATGGCAAATCTCATCTACCGAGACAGCGCGGGCGAGCGGCGTGGCGGCAACCTGTCTGGCGAATGCGCCCTCGTCCTGGTACGCGCTGGGCAATGTCGGGCCGGGGCCGATACTCATGACGCGGATGCGCGGCGCGAACGCCATAGCCAGGGTCTGGGTGAGGGTCCAGAGGGCCGACTTGCTCACGGTGTAGGACAGGAAGTGGGGCGTCAGGTTGACGACGCGCTGGTCAAGCAGGTTGACGATGACGCCCTCGCGCTCGGAGGGCAGGGCCGCGGCGAAAGCCTGAGCGAGTACGAGCGGGGCGCGCAGATTCACCACCATATGCGCGTCCCAGCTTCGACGATTCACCGTCGCGGCGGAATCGTATTCGAAAAGCGAGGCGTTGTTGACCAGGCAGGTGACGGGGCCAAGCGCCGATGCCGCCGCGACCAGCCCGGCGGTGGCTTCCTCGTCCGCGAGGTCGGCAGCGAAGGCGCGTGCTTGCCCGCCAGCCGCCTCGATCTCAGCCACCACTGCGGCCGCGGCCTCATCCGAGCGGCGATAATGGACGGCGACAGAGTAGCCGTGCTCAGCGGTTGCCATAGCAATAGATTTACCGATGCGCTCTCCGGCACCGGTGACTAAGGCCACCCCCTTACTCTTGTCTATCATTTCCGACCCACGAGTAAGACCGTTGTCATCGCCGCGGCGAGCCATAGCGCGGCCAACCACCAGGTCTGCCATACGCCATAGGAAAAACTCGAAAGCGCAACTGCTACCAAGATGGCGGCAGACGCCGCCGCCGCCGGCAGACGCCGCGGCAAGCCGCGCGCCACGCCCAGCAGCAGGCCGCCGCAGAGCAAGGCGAACAGCGCCGCGCCCGGCAGTCCAAGCTCGAGCCAAAGCTGCAGCGGTGCGTTATGGGGATGCAGCGGCAGGGCAGTCATCTCACCATAGGGCTGGAATGGCAAGGAACGGTCGAACTGCACGATGTAGGTATCGGCGCCGGGGATTGAGCGCGAGGCATCGAGACCCCAGCCCGTGAAGCGGCGCTCGAGAATGCGGTCCGAGACGAAGCGCCAGATGTAGATGCGGTGCACCGCGGTCGCGGAGATCTGGCTTACCCATTCGTAGGCGACATTGGGCGAGAGCACCGTAATCGGCAGTATCGGAGCGGCCATGGTTCCCAGCGCGACAAGCGCTGCGAGCCCACGCGTGGCTATACCTGGCGCTACCACAACGACGACAAAGACGACAGCGCCAACCACGAAGGCGACCTCAGCCGAGTTGGACTCGAGCAACAGCAAGACGCTTATCAGCGCCACTATCAGGAGCAACGCCGCGCCGCGCACGGCGCCTTTTCCGCTGTCGCGCGCACGTTGCCAGAGCCAGGCAACGGCGGGCCAGACCATCAGCACAATCACGGTCGCGCCTCGGTTCAACCCCGCCACGCCGTAATAAGCGGGATCGTCGTGAATGGCCTTGCGTAAGGCGCCGTTGCCCAGAGCATCCACCGCCATTACCGCTAGCGCCAACGCGATGCCCAAGCACAACGCGGCACCGATGCGATCACGATAGGGCTGCTCCAGGGCAAGCGTGCCGGCGACCAGAAACAGCCCGACGGCGCTAATAAAGGCGAGCTTAACAAGCCGCGCACGTGCCTGGTCAGGAAACTCGGCCCACAGGCTGTCAATGGCAGCCCAGACAAGCATCGCCGCCAAGGCAAATGCGGCCCAGCGCAGCACCTGTGGCAGGCGCTCGCCTACAGCCGCATAGACCGGCAGCGCCGCCAGCGCGGCAATCAGTGCCAGCGCTGCCAACGCCTTCGGGACCAGGACGGCGAACGGTGCGAACAGAAAGGCCGCCAAAGTTAGCACCGCCACCCAGATGCGAATGAAAATATCGCTCATCAGCGCCCCCCGCGAGCGCGTGCCGAGCGCGAGCGGCCGCCAGAGTGATCACGCCGCGAACCCGACATAGCGCTGGCGCGGCCGGCGGTGCTGCGGGCAACCCCAGAGAAACCCTCGTTCAGCCCGAGATCGCTCGTTTCGAGGTGGCGGATCTGGTCGCGCAGTGCCGCCGCCTCCTCAAACTCCAGATTGCCAGCGTGGGCACGCATGCGCTTTTCCAAATCCGCAATATGCGCTTTCAGGTTATCCCCTACCAAATGCAGCGTTTTTCCATCACCGGTCTCCACGGTGACATAGTCGGCCTCATGCACGCCTTCGAGAATATCACCGATGTCCTTGCGCACCGATTCTGGCGTAATGCAGTTGGCAGCGTTGAAAGCTTGTTGCTTCTCGCGCCGCCGGTTGGTCTCCTCTAGCGCTACTTTCAGCGAGCCGGTCATCTGATCAGCATAGAGAAGGCAGCGCCCATCAACATTGCGCGCAGCGCGACCGATAGTCTGGATTAGCGAGGTTTGTGAGCGTAAAAAACCTTCCTTGTCAGCATCGAGAATGGCAACCAGCGCACATTCGGGAATGTCGAGCCCCTCGCGCAGCAAGTTGATGCCGACCAGCACGTCGAAGGCGCCGAGGCGCAGATCTCGGATGATCTCGATGCGCTCGAGTGTGTCTATGTCTGAGTGCAGATAGCGCACCTTGATGCCGGCCTCGCTGAGGTATTCCGTCAGATCCTCCGCCATGCGCTTGGTCAGCGTAGTGACCAGCACCCGCTGCCCTTGCCGGGCTGCGTCGCGGCACTCGGCAAGAAGATTGTCGACCTGGGACGAGGCCGGGCGCACAATGCAGACCGGATCGATGAGGCCAGTGGGTCGGATTACCTGTTCCGTGAAAACGCCGCCCACGCGCTCCAACTCCCATGGCCCCGGCGTCGCTGAGACGAAGACCGTTTGCGGGCGCATCGCCTCCCATTCCTCGAACTTGAGCGGCCGGTTGTCAACGCACGAGGGCAAGCGAAAGCCGAACTCGCTGAGCGTCGACTTGCGCTTAAAATCGCCGCGATACATACCGCTGAGCTGGGGCACCGTGACGTGGCTCTCGTCAACCACTAGTAGCGCGTTCTCGGGCAGATACTCGAATAATGTCGGCGGCGGCTCACCAGGCTGGCGGCCAGTGAGATAGCGCGAATAGTTCTCGATGCCGGCACACGAGCCGGTGGTCTCGATCATCTCCAAATCGAAGGTGGTGCGCTGCTCCAGCCGCTGTATTTCCAAGAGCTTGCCCAGCGCTTCGAACTCCTTGAGGCGCTCGCTGAGTTCACAGCGAATACCCTTGACGGCTTGTCGCACGGTAGGGCGCGGGATAACGTAATGGCTGTTGGCATAAATGCGTACTTTGTCCAGCCGGTCTGTCTTCTCGCCGGTCAACGGGTCAAACTCGACGATCGATTCGATATCGTCACCAAACAGCGACAACCGCCAGGCGCGGTCTTCATAATGGGCCGGAAAGATCTCCACGCCGTCGCCACGCACACGAAAGGTTCCGCGCACAAAATTCGTATCGTTGCGGCGATATTGCAGCTCCACGAACTGCTTGAGGAGCGTGTTGCGATCTACCTGACCGCCGGCGCTGAGTTCCACCACCATCTGCGAATAGGTCTCGACTGAACCAATACCGTAAATGCACGAGACGCTGGCAACGATGACCACGTCCTCCTGCTCCAGCAGCGCCCGTGTTGCAGCATGGCGCATGCGGTCTATCTGCTCGTTTATCGAGGCGTCTTTCTCGATATAGGTGTCGGTGCGCGGCACATAGGCCTCAGGCTGATAGTAGTCGTAATAGGAGACAAAGTAATTGACGGCGTTATGCGGAAAGACCGCTTTCATCTCGCCGTAGAGTTGCGCTGCCAGCGTCTTATTGGGCGCGAGAATTAGCGTGGGGCGCGCTAGCTCCTGCACCACATGGGCGATGGTGAAGGTCTTGCCAGAGCCGGTGACGCCGAGCAGGACCTGGTCGCGCTCACCCGCCTGTAAGCCAGAGACAAGCTCCGATATCGCCTGCGGCTGATCCCCCGCAGGCGCAAAATTCGAAACCAGCTCAAACGCCCGCCCCGCCTCTGCGGCCGCCTCTCTCTTCGCCACTTGTGCCATGTGGCGCATTTTCAGCGAGGGCGCGCGAGGATGCAATGGGGTGGGTGCTTAGAACGCCTGCCCCAAAGCTTTCGTAAGAAACTTCATCAGCGGCGTCGCAGCATGGAAGGTGTCAGTCACTTCGTTAAGGAAGCCGGGCGTGAGCGCGATCTTTCTGTCTACGCGGCGCATAGCAAAAAAGGTCTTGCGCTTGAGATCTTCAATATGGGGGTGGTCGGCGTCGTAGCCGCGGGGCGGGCGCACGAGGCCATCTCCGCCGATGCCGCCAAAGGTCTCATTTAAGCGCTTGTTGGTGACTACCCGCTTCCAGCCAGAGCGGTCCTCGTCGATGGCGTTGCGGATGGCGCCAAGGGCCGCACCGGGCGGCAGCCAAATGCCACCGCCGATGCGCACGTCGTTGGGGGCTAGGTGCACATAGTAGCCCGGCGTATGGACGTCCCGGGTGCGGATCTCGTGGCGGAAGTGGCACGAGGCATGCTCCTTGTATGGGCGCCTGTCTTTCGAGAAACGCACATCGCGATATATGCGAAACATTGAGCCACCATTGGCGCGCGGATCGGCCACAAAATGCAGCGAGATCTTGCGTAGTCTGGGCGCCATGGTCGCGATGAAGGCGACCATGGGGCTCACCACCTCATCCTGGTAGCGCACCTTGTTGTTGGCAAACCAGTCGCGGTTATTGTTCACTGCCAACTCCTCCAAGAAAGCGAAAAAGATTGGCGAAAAATGGATGAATGCACCTGTCATGG
This sequence comes from Alphaproteobacteria bacterium, assembly GCA_030739735.1. NCBI lineage: Bacteria > Pseudomonadati > Pseudomonadota > Alphaproteobacteria > Alphaproteobacteria bacterium. The sequence continues at coordinate 24,598 of JASLYQ010000019.1, forward strand.
CGGCAGCGCTCCGTATGAGACGGTGTTGCGGAGATCGCAACGAATCGATCCAATGTACAAATACTGTGTTGAATCGCATGCACGATCAGTGTCTTGAGTCGATGATTGCCTTTTCGCCGGATATGCGACCTGCTCACCATCGACTCAATGCGTATGCTACAGTGTTCAATTCCAAGCTTGCTCTTTGGGTGCTAGACTCGCCGCAAGAAACAAGGAGCGGACAGTGACGTTCGACCTAGCGGGTAAGCGGGTTTGGGTGGCGGGCCACCGGGGCATGGTGGGTTCGGCACTGTTGCGCCGGCTGGCGAACGAGGATTGCGAGGTGCTGACCGTTGGGCGCGAGCGCGTAGATCTTCGCTGCCAGGCGGATGTCGAGGCCTGGATGGTCGAGGTGCGGCCCGATGCAGTGTTAGTGGCTGCGGCAACCGTCGGCGGCATTTATGCCAACTCAACGCGGCCAGCAGAGTTCCTATATGACAATCTGGCGCTGGAAACCAATATCATCGAAGCGGCGAGGCACAGCGGGGTTGCTAAGTTGCTGTTCCTTGGCTCAAGCTGTATCTATCCGCGTGATGCCGACCAGCCCATGGCTGAGAGTGCTCTGCTCAGCGGCCCACTCGAGCCGACAAACGAATGGTACGCTATCGCCAAGATCGCTGGACTCAAGCTTTGCGATGCTTATCGTCGGCAATATGGCTGCGATTTCATCTCTGCCCAGCCGACTAACCTCTATGGCATTAACGACAATTTTGACCTTCGGCAAAGTCATGCGCTGCCAGCACTGCTGCGAAAGGTGCACGAGGCCAAGGCCCGCGGCAAGCCAAACTTCGAGGTCTGGGGTACGGGCACGCCGAAGCGCGAATTTCTCTATGTGGACGATCTCGCTGATGCCCTGGTGCACCTGATGAAAGTCTATTCCGACGAAGGTCCCGTCAATGTCGGCACGGGCGAGGAAGTTACCATCCGCGAACTTGCCGAGCGGGTGGCGGAAACTGTCGGCTTCGATGGTGATCTCGTCTTCCTTGCGGATAAACCCGACGGCACGCCGCGCAAGCTGGTCGACAACAGCTTGCTAGCCTCGCTTGGCTGGCACGCCGAGACCGACCTGGCGGAGGGCCTACGCAAGACCTATGCCTGGTATCTGGAGAGCGTGGCACCAGGCCTGATGGCGGCGAAGTGATCATCGAGACCGGCCTCTGGGCCGAGCCGCTTGCAAAGCCGAACCCCCTCCCCATTCCCGCGCTGTTTGTCGACCGAGATGGGGTTCTGATCGAAGATTCCGGATATCTCGGCGACCCCGCAGGCGTGAAAATGATTGAGGGTGCAGCACACACCCTCGCCGCCTGCAATGCGGCCAGCGTGCCGGTGGTGATGGTAACAAATCAATCCGGTATCGGGCGCGGCTACTACAACTGGGCTGATTTTGCTGCGGTCCAAGCCCGCATGCGGGCGCTGTTGGAGACGAACGGAGCCCACATCGATGGCGTCTATGCCTGCGCTTATCACGCCGAGGGCCAAGCGGACTTTGCCATCGCCACCCACTCCTGGCGCAAGCCTGGTGACGGCATGCTGCGCGCCGCGGCAGCCGCCCTCAGCCTCGACCTGACGCACTCCTGGATCATCGGCGATCACGCCAAGGACATGGCGGCCGGCCGGGCAGCCGGCCTCGCCGGCGGTGTCCACGTGCTAAGCGGCCACGGTCAGGCCGAGCGCGCCGCCGCGCTGGCAGTGTCCGGCAAAGCGTATCCGGTAGAAACGGTGGCGACGATCGCCGATTGCCTTTCGCTTGCCGAGCGGCTGGCGATCTAGGGTGTTACCGGGGATGCCCCACAGCGGCTTGTCAGATGCTTTTCCCATATGAGGAAGAGAGACAGTCAATAACGACCATGTTCGACCGCTATAGCCGATTCGCGACGGTCAGCCAGATCGTCTCGGCGTTCTATGATCAGGTGATGAATACGCCTGGGCTTGATGGATACGCCTGAGCTAAGACATTATTTCGAGCATACCAATATGGCCGTCTAATCTGACCATTAGACAAAGTCCATCGTGTCGGTAATAGGTGATCCACCCAGCTACAGTGTTGATCAATCAGAGCGGGCGCGACAGAGAAAAATCTAGATACACCACCTGTCAGACGAATAAAATCGATTCTAAGTTCTGCAGGAAGATGCCTAGCTACTCCTCAGCATATCCAGACAGTCTCAACATCATAACTTTAGCCCTCCCCATCCCCTCATGCCGCGGCGTCTAGCGCGTCGCCAAGCACGTTAGCGATGGTGTCGATGTGCGCACGCTCGACAATCAACGGCGGCGACAGCGCCACGGTGTCTTGCGTGGTGCGCACCAAGAGCCCATTGTCGAGACAATCGAGGAAGGCATCGAAAGCACGCGCGCCCACGGCGCCGGGACGCGATTCAACCTCGATGCCAGCGACCAACCCAATATTGCGAATATCGATGACGTTGCATCGGTCAGCCAGAGAATGTACCGCTTCCTCCCAATAGGGAGCGAGCGCCGCTGCCCGGTCGAAGAGTTCCTCCCGGCGATAGATATCGAGCGTGGCGAGACCTGCCGCGCAAGCCAGCGGGTGGCCAGAATAGGTATAGCCGTGGAACAGCTCGATGGCCTGTTCCGCATTGGCCAGCAGCGCATCGTGAATGCCCTTGCGCATTACCGCCGCGCCCATCGGCACGGCCGCATTGGTGAGCCCTTTGGCGATAGTCGCGATGTCTGGAATCACATCAAAATGCTCGCAGGCGAAGGCGGCACCGAGGCGGCCGAAGCCGGTTATCACCTCGTCAAAGATCAATAATATGCCGTGATGATCACAAATCTCACGCAACCGCTCCAGATAGCGGACCGGCGGCACCAGGACGCCGGTCGAACCCGACATGGGCTCAACTATCACCGCCGCGATGCGATCGCCACCGTGCAATTGCACCAAGCTTTCCAGGTTGTCGGCGAGATGCGCGCCCCATTTTGGCTGACCGCGACAGAATGTATTGTGCTCGGGCGCATGGGTGTGGGGCAGATGATCGACTTGGCCAAGCTGGTTGCGGAACTGGCGCCGGTTGGCCCCAATGCCGCCAACGGACATGCCGCCGAAGCCGACGCCGTGATAGCCGCGCTCGCGTCCGATCAGTATGGTGCGGGCGGGTTCGCCATTAGCCTGGTGGTAGGCGAGCGCGATCTTGAGAGCTGTATCGACCGCTTCCGAGCCCGAATTGGTAAAGAAGACGTGGTCAAGATCGCCGGGGAGCAGCGCAGCGACGTGCGAGGCAAGCTCGAATTCCAGCGGATGCCCCATTTGGAAGGCGGGCGCGTAGTCCATGCGCTCGCTCTGGGCATGGATCGCCTCGCTGATCTCGCGCCGGCCATGTCCGGCATTGACGCACCAAAGGCCCGAAGTGCCGTCAAGAATACGGCGGCCGTCGCTGGTCTCATAGTACACGCCTTCGGCGCCGACGAATAATCGCGGCGCCTGCTTGAACTCCCGATTGGCCGTAAACGGCTTCCACAGTGCGTCAAGGGTATTGGGCGTGGCCAAGGCGGGAGCCTCAGCTTCAGTCGCAATATCGCTCATCGTTTGTCTCCGTATGGCGTGGAAATAGATTTACGACCGTGCCGCTTTCCGAATGGTAAACAATCGGGTCATGATCTGACAGATTGTGGCGACGATTATAATGCAACGCAGCTGCTCTAGGCTTCGTAGTCGTATCCGAGAGTTGCCAGCGCCTCCTCCAAATAGTCGCCGAGCAGGGGAATGCCGAGCAGATAGATGTCTGTGTGATCGGAGCGCGCATCGCGCGCCGCGTCCAGCGCCTCCGACCACTCGACTGCGACGAAATCGCCCCGTCCCATCCAGACCAACGCCACCAAATTGATCTGTTCCTCCTCGTTGAGGGCGTCAATAAACGCCATCAGTTCGTCGCGCACGGGATCAGTGTGATAGGTCTCGATGCCGTCTTCAATGTCCTCGTCTAGCTCGTCGCCGGTCGCTTCGGCGGTTTTCTCAGAGTCGATTTCTTCCAGCCTGGCGTCGTGAGCGCGCACGTGAGTGATAAAATTACAGACTTTCTCGACCGAGATGCCGAGCTCGGTTTCGCTTTTGTCGCTCATTGCACCTCTAACCTTGTTCGGAGCCTCAGTGACCGAAACCATGCGCATCTCGAAAGTACAGGTCAAACGGTAATCAGCAAAAAATTGCACGGGCCACTCTTGACGAAAGCGGTAGCGCAAACCACCCTTATTTTTTCTGGGAATATGAAGCACTAGGAAGCGGCCATGACCACGATTAGCCCTGACAGCCCTTTGAGGATCTCAACCAGAATTCCACTCGCAATGACCCTGATCGGACTGCTTTACATCGTGGGCGCCGTGCTGCTGGCGGATGGTTCCCACTAGGGAGGTCGCTACTCGCTGGCGTCAACAAGCGCAAGCGAGGTCTCGAACTTGACCAGGATCGCTTCCAGGTCGGACCGTGGAACGGCAGTGACGTTCGCGTCCGATGTGCTCTCAGAACTGGTAGCGGCCTGCGGAACGGTGCAGGTGAAGAGCGCCGGCTCAGTGGTTTGCCTTAATAACTTCTCGGGAGGCACTGAACGCCTTGACGCGTTCCTGATGTCAGTATGGCTGGGGGCGCCAGTACGCCACATGCGAGCAACGCCTCCGCGTTTCACTCGCAGGTTAGCAATGGGGGCGTAAGAGTGACCTCAGTTTCTTAGCCGACTGGCCAGCCCCGCTGCGATCGCCTCGTCGACCAGCGCGTCGGAGCGCGCGTCATCCATACTTTCAGCGATCACCCGCCGCGTCGCGGCGATGGTCACGTCGACCACGTTGGCGCGGATCTGCTCCAGCGCTCTCACCTTGGCCTGGGCGATCTTATCGGTGGCTGACTTGCCGCGGCGCTCAAGCGCCGATTCGAGGTCGGCCTTGGCCTGCTCGGTCTCGATGCGCGCGGTCTGCTTGGCCTGCTCGACGATGCCTTCGGTCTCCTTGACCGCGTCACGCTGCTGGCGCTGATAGCCGGCGAGCAGGGTCTGAGCCTCCTCGCGCAACGCCACCGCGCGCTCCAGTTCGCTCTTTATCGCCGCAGCGCGGCCGTCGAGCATACCGGTGATCATTGCCCAGGCCTTTTTGCCGACCGCGGCTATGAAAACCACGAAAGCGATGAGCACCCATAACTCAGGATCATGAAACATCAGGCGCGCATCTCCATCTCGGTATCAACGGCCTTGGCCAGTGCGTCTTGCGATACCTCGGCCCCGAGCAACTTGGCGGTCGCAGCCTGTGCTGCGGCCACGGCGACGTCGCGCAGGCCCGTGCGCACCTCGGCCACGGCCTCGGCGATACGAGCCTCCTCCGTCGCGGCGCGGGTATCAAGCTCGATCTCGAACGCGGCCTGGCGCTTAGCCGCCTCAGCCATCATCTCCTCACGCGCCGCGGCGGCGATCGCCTGTGCCTCGGCGCTAGTCTTGGCCATCGTCGCTTCGTAGGCAGCCAGCGCCTCTGCCGCCTCCTCGCGCATGCGCGTCGCCGTCTCCAGATCGCCCGCGATACGCTCCTGGCGCTGCTCCATCGCCTCGGCAATACGCGGCAGAGCCACGCGGGCCATCACGCAATAGAAAGCACCAAAGGTAATCGCCAACCACACCAGTTGCGGCATATAGTCGGCAAAATCCATTTGCGGCATAGCGTTCTCCCCGTTTCCGGGATCTTTGCTCGGCCGCCTAGCCGAACATGATCAGAAAGGCCATGACCAGCGCATAGAGCGCCACTGCCTCGGTAAGTGCGAAACCCAGTAGCACGTTGCCAAACATCTTCGGCGCCGCCGCAGGGTTGCGCATGCCGCCGGCCACATATTGGCCGAAGATGGTGCCGATACCGACCCCTGCGCCGGCCACGCCGATGGTCGCCAGACCGGCGCCAATGAGTTTTGCGGCTTCAATATCCACGGTTCTTGATCCTTCGTTTCAAGGTCACAAAAGTAAGGTCCGGCCTGCCCATCAGTGATGCAGATGCACCGAATCGCTGATGTAGAGGCAGGTCAGAACGGCGAAGACATACGCCTGCAGGAACGCGATGATGGTCTCCAGCGCGAACAACAGGACGATGAAGATAAACGGCGCGAAGCCGAACAACCCGAGCGCCACGACAAAGCCAGCGAAGACTTTGATCATGGTGTGGCCGGCCATCATGTTAGCGGCCAGCCGCACCGAGAGACTGATCGGACGTGAGAGATAAGAGATGAACTCGATCGGCACCAAGAGCGGCGCCAGGGAGATGGGCACACCAGGGGGCAAAAACAGCGAGAAGAACCTGGCCCCGTGGCGAACGATACCGAGTATGGTTACGCTGACGAAGATCACACCGGCGAGCGCGAAAGTGACTATGATGTGGCTGGTGACGGTGAAGCTATACGGGATCAGGCCAAGCGAGTTGCAGAACAGGATGAACATGAACAGCGTGAAGACGAAGGGGAAAAACTTGCGCCCTTCCGAGCCGACGCTATCGCGCACGGTCTTCGCAATCAGCTCGTAACTCATCTCCGCTAAGAGCTGCCAGCGCCCCGGTACCAGCGCGTTGCGCTTCGGGCTCAGGGTCAGAAATGCCGACATTAGCGCGACGCCGATAACCATCATCAGCGAGGAGTTGGTGAACGACACATCAATACCGCCGATGTGCATTTCCACCAGGCGATGAATCGCGAACTGCTCGAGTGGGCTATGTCCGGCGGCCACCGCTTCTTTCCTATTTTCTGGCTGGCGGCCTCAAGCGCTGGGGCCGCCGTCCTCGTCCTTTTCCTCGGCAGCGGTGCCGAGGCGCACTGCCGTCCGATACGCATTCAACGTTCCGGCTGCCATCCCGAGAGCTAAGAAAAGCAGCAGCATCCAGGGCCGCGTGCCAAGAAGCGTATCCAGGCCCCAACCCAATATTGCGCCGACAAACACCGCCGACGCCATTTCAGTCGCCAAACGGAGAGCCTGTCCCATCGACGTGCCCCGGGAGGAGGCGGTCTTGGCGGATTCGTGTTTGCTACGGGCCTCTTTCAGACGTCTATCAAGATCCTCCAGAGATGGAGGCGGCAGATCATCCCCATCGTCTACCGTCATCGGCATCCTCTGCCCCGCCACCAGCGAAGCGGCGGCGAAAAAGCGGGTGCAACATAGGGTTTGACCCTGAACCTGTCAAGAACCAGTCGCACCATCATAAGTTATTGATATAAAGGACAAAGTGTGGACGCCAATTACTCGACGGCCTGCAACAGCCCGGCCTCGCACATATCCACCGAGACCAGCTGCGACACGCCGCGCTCGCCCATGGTGACGCCGAACAAGCGGCGCATGCGGGCCATGGTTAGGCGATGATGGGTGACCACTAGGAATCGCGTGGCCGAGCTCTTGGCGATCTCCTCCACCAAATTGCAGAAACGGTCGACATTGGCGTCGTCCAGCGGCGCATCAACCTCGTCGAGCACGCAGATCGGCGTCGGCTTAGTCAGGAACACGGCAAACAGCAGCGCCAGGGCCGAAAGCGCCTTTTCACCGCCCGACAGCAGGCTAAGATTTTGCAGCCGCTTACCAGGTGGACTCGCCATAACCTCAAGACCGGCCTCCAGCGGATCGTCGTCGCCGACCAGGTCGAGATGCGCCCGGCCACCACCGAAAAGACGCTCGAAAAGGGTCTGAAAATGGCCGTTAATCTGGTCAAAGGCGGCGAGTAAACGCTGGCGCCCTTCGCGATTGAGCGAGGCGATACCGCCGCGCAGCTTAGCGATAGCGGCCGTCAGGTCATCGCGCTCGCCGACCATGATTTCGATCTGCGCGGCGAGTTCAGCAGCTTCCGTATCGGCGCGCAGATTGACCGCACCCATGGTCTCGCGCTCGCGCTGCAAGCGCTCGACAGCGCGTTGCAGCTTCGCGGTGTCTTCAAGCGCATCGACCGATTTGACCTCGGCGATCTCCAGCAGCGCCTCCGGCTCCGCCTGGAAGCGCTCCTGGATGTGCTCGGCCTCGACTTCGCCGAGCGAGCGCGCTTGGTCGCGCACGCCTTCGCCGCGCACGCGCTTTTCGCGGGCTTCGGCCATGGTCTCGTTTGCGGCTTTCAGCGCAGCATCGGCATCGCGCAGGGCCGTCTCGGCTTCCGCCAGACGGTCAGCAGCGTCGCGGCGCGCTGCTGCCGCAGCATCAATGCGTTCGCCGATGGCATCGCGCCACGCCATCAACCGCGTAGGCTCGGCCTGAAGGCCTTGCAGGCGCTCGCCGGTCGCGGTCTTGCGTTCCTCCAGCACGGCGATTCGCTCGGCCGCGGCAGTGGCGCGCCGGCACCAGGCGCCACGGTCGGCAATGATCACGGCCAGTCGCGCGGCCCGCGCTTCCGCTTCGCGCACCAGACGCTCATGCGCCCTGGCGCGGGTATCCACTGTGACCCGCTGACCGGCAAGGCTTTGCCGCAAGGCTTCCAGCGGCGCCCGCAGGGCGTCCAACGGCTCAGCCTCGGCACGCTCGCTCCGACAGGCTCGGAGTGATTGTGCACTGTCGTCGCGATCGCCCGTCAGGCGGGCTGCGGCTTCGACTAGGGCGGCATCGCGCGAGCGATCAGCAGCGACTGCCTCGCTGGCCTCGGCATGGGTGGCGCGTACCGCATCGAGATCGCGGTTCGCTTCACGGGCGGCGTTGCGGACCTCAGCCTCGTCGCGGCGCGCGGCCTCATAGGCCACCTGGGCCCCACCCAGGACCGCGGCAGCCGCACTGACAGCGGCCACGGCCTGTTCCTCGCACTCCTCCAGCGCCGGCACCTCGGCTAGCAACGATTCGAGATGCTGGCGACGGCGCAGCCGCGCCGCGGCGCCGGCATGAGAATCGGCCGCACTGGTAAAACCGTCCCAGCGCCAGAGATCGCCGCCGCGACTGACTAATCTCTGGCCTTGTTTGAGCTCACCCTGCAGCCGCGCGCCGTCCGCAACCTCGACCAGGCCAACCTGGGCGAAGCGCCGCTCAAGCGCCGCCGGCACTTCGAGAAAATCCACCAGAGGCTCAACTCCGTCCGGCAAGGAGGGGCCGTCAGGTCGGCTGCCAAGATCGCGCCAATGCGCAGCAGCAGCCGGGTCGATCGAAGCCATGAGGTCGTCGCCAAGGGCGGCACCTAGCGCCAGCTCCAAGCCCTCCAACACAGAGATACCGTCGATCAGTGGCTTGCCTACATCGGCGTGATCATGATCAAGGGCAGCAGCTAGCGCATCCGCTTCGGCCGTAGTGCGCTGGCTCGCCATCTCGGCCTCACGCAAGGCCTCCCGCGCGGCGCGTTCCGTGGCCTCGGCGCCGGCCCGGCCCGCGTCGGCTGCGGCAAGTTGTTGCTGGCTCTCCTCCAGGGTGGCATGGGCAGCTGCCACCGTCTCACGGGCACCGGCAAGCCTCACTTCGGCTGCGCTGAGCGCGGTCGCATCGGCAAGGCGCGCGGCGATAGCGGCGCGCTGCCGGGCCACTTCTTCATTTTCGGAATCGAGCGAGGCCAGACGCACCTCAAGCTCCTCCTGGCGGCGCGCCAGATCGGCATAGCGGACTTCCGCAGCGGCGACTGTGGCGGTGCACCCGGCAAGCTCACGGTCTACGGTTTCTAGCGTTGCACGCTCCTGGTCGAGATTCGCCGCCGCAGCATCCTGCTCGCCTGCTGCGCCTTCTGTCTCGCTCTTGAGCGTCGTCGCCTCATCGGCAAGCTGGCGCGCCGCGGTCTCGGCCTCTGCTGCCAAAGCCTCTTCGCGCACAAGATCGCGGGCCAGCATCTCTAGCTGTGCCTCACATTCGGCCGTGGCCGCGGCGAGGCGGCGTTCCTCGTCAGCGACCGCCTCGCCTTCGACCTCAAGGCGATGCAGCGCCGCAGCTGCCTCAGTCTCGACCCGGCGCAGTTCGGGCAGGCCCTCGTCTATACCAGCGTGATGGGTGGTCGCCTCGGCAGCAATGCGCGTGGTTTCGGCGACGACCTGCTCGACGTCGCCCATGGCCGCCTCAGCCTCAGCCAGATCGTCCCATGCCTCCTGCCAGCGGCGATAGAACAGAGCAGCCTCAGCCTTGCGCAGACGCCCGCTCAAGGAGCGGTAGCGCGCGGCCTGGCGAGCCTGGCGCTTGAGCGCCTGCATTTGCGCTTCTAGCGCCGCGATAACGTCTTCGAGGCGATCCAGATTGGTCTCTGCCGCGCGCAGGCGAAGCTCGGCCTCGTGGCGCCGCGTGTGCAGGCCGGTAATGCCCGCCGCCTCTTCTAGCAGATGGCGGCGCTGGGACGGCTTAGCGCTAATGAGTTGGCCGATCTGGCCTTGGCTGACGAGCGCTGTAGAGCGCGCGCCACTCGCCGCATCGGCGAATAGAATCTGCACATCTCGGGCACGCACCTCGCGGCCATTTATGCGGTAATTCGAGCCCGAGCCGCGCTCGATGCGGCGCGAGACTTCAAGCTCGGGGTCCTCGTTATAGGCGGCCGGCGCGTCGCGCTCGCGATTGTCGAGCACCAGCGAGACCTCGGCCAGATTGCGTGCTGGACGCTCGGCGGTGCCAGCAAAGATGACATCGTCCATCTCGCCACCACGAATTTGCTTGGCGGAGGTCTCACCCATCACCCAGCGGACCGCCTCGACTAGGTTGGACTTGCCGCAACCGTTGGGCCCGACAATGCCGGTCAGCCCAGGCTCGATGACCAGGTCAGTGGGCTCGACGAAGGATTTGAAGCCAACGAGTTTCAGACGCGTGAATTGCAAGGCATGTCCGCCGTATAACTAGATGGGCAAAGTATAGAAACCCAGCGCAGGCTGGACAACAGCGCCGCTCAGCCGCCGGCCGCCTCGATCATCCGGGCGAGGTCTTCCTCGCTGGGAACACCGGTGACCGTCTCGCCGTTGATGACCAAGCTTGGAGTCGATTCCACCTTGTGCTCGGATACACCCGTCTGGCGCGATTGCAGAACCGCCATCTGCACCGACTGATTTGCCATGCAGAGGTCGAACTCGCCACTGCCCATGCCGGCGAGTCTGGCGAGCTTCTTCAGCCGGTCGCCCGCATCCTCGAAGAAGGCCCAGTTCTCTTGCTGTCGGAACAAGAGATCGAGAAAGGCAAAATAGCGCTCAGGTCCGGCGCAGTGCGCAGCCATGGCGCCCCATAGCGCCGGCGCATTGAGCGGAAAGTCACGAAACTCGAGACGCACCTTGCCCGTGTCGATGTAGGTCTCCTTGAGCCAGGGCAAGCGTTGAGTGTGAAAATTAGCGCAGTGGGAGCAACTCATGGAAGCATATTCAACGATGGTCACTGGAGCATTCGGATCACCGATCGACTTAAAACTGGTATCAATGCCATCGGCGGTCGCCGGTCCAGCGATCGCAAACAGGGCGAGAACGGCGAGAACGACGGCGTGGCGCATGATAAGTCTCCGCTGAATCATGGTCGCAGATAGATGGGACCGAAATCCGAAAAGTGCAAGTAAATCAGTCTTTGGCCGCAACCTCTGCGCCAAGGCGCAGCAAGGCCTTGCGCAGGGCGTCATCCTCAATATCAGCCAGCACCGCAGCAAGGTTCGACGGCGACGGTGGGCTTTCGCGCGGCCTTTCCGTTGCCTTGGGCTGAGGCAGTGGCGCCTGGCGGAAGCGCAGGCGGGTCACCGCACGGAAGCCAAAATAACCAGCGATTCGCTCGAGCATCTGCGGCTCAAGATGTTGCAGGGCGAGCGCTACGCTGCCGGAAGCGCGAATCGTCAACACGCCGTCGGCGGAGAGCCGCTCCGGCACACAGCGCCCGGCGAGCGCATCGCCGACGATCGCCTGCCAGTCGGTGATCACCGCGGCACGGTGAAAGCCGCGCGCAGCAAAAGCCGCGCGGGTAAGTCCGGGCACCAGTCTGGCAGTGGTGCGCATTCCTGCCCTCTTCTTCGCGGCGCTCATCGGCTACCTTTGTACGGTGATTACGGAACGAAAGCGATGCTAGCGCGAAACGCGCCCACGAGCACGGCCTTGCTCGCCTGGTACGACCGCGCACGCCGCGAGCTGCCGTGGCGAGCGGACCCGGGCGAGTGTGCCGATCCCTATCGCACCTGGCTCAGCGAGATCATGCTGCAACAGACCACGGTGGCAGCCGTCATCCCGTATTACACCACATTCCTGGCGCGTTGGCCCGACGTGAGGGGACTTGCCGCGGCGCCGCTCCAAGCCGTGCTTGAGGCCTGGGCCGGGCTTGGCTATTACGCTCGCGCCCGCAACCTGCACGCCTGTGCCCAGGTGGTGGTGAGTGAGCATCGCGGGCGCTTCCCCGACTGCGAAGCGGCCCTGCGGGCGTTGCCCGGAGTCGGCACCTATACCGCCGCTGCCATCGCCGCCATCGCTTTCGACAAGCCTGCCGTCGTGGTCGATGGCAATGTGGAGCGGGTGATGGCGCGGCTTTTTGCGGTTGAAGAGCCACTCCCGGGTGCCAAGCTAGTCTTGCGGAAACATGCTGCAGCCCTCAGCCCCGACCAACGCCCCGGCGACTACGCTCAGGCGGTGATGGATCTCGGCGCCACGGTTTGCGCTCGCGCTCGCCCACGCTGCGAGGTCTGCCCCTGGGTCAAGGCCTGCCGCGGCCATGCGCTCGGCGTCGCGACCACTTTGCCCAAGCGCATGCCGCGCAAACCCAAGACGCTGCGCCGCGGCATCGCCTTCTGGATCACGCGCGAGGACGGCGCCGTACTGCTCGCCCGGCGGCCGCCACAAGGCCTACTCGGCGGCATGATTGAGGTGCCGTCTACGGAATGGAACGAATGCGTGCCCGACGTCGGGAGCGCCATAGCGCAGGCGCCACTAGCAGCGGATGACTGGCAACTTCTGGCCGGGGTGGTGCGACACACCTTCACTCATTTCGAGCTAGAGCTAACGGTAATCACTGGTAAGGCAAGTACCCTGGGCGATGGCATATGGCGCGATCCCTGGCGACTCGACGGCGAAGCCCTGCCGAGCGTAATGCGAAAAGTCGTCGCCCACGCTCTCAAAAATATTAGCCAGCTATCATCTGCGCCCTGACCTGCTGACGTAACAGGTCGACCGGCACCAGCTCGCCCTTGGCTTCAACATACCAAAAGGCCCAGCCGTTGCAGGCGGGAGCCCCTTGCAACTCAGCGGCAACACGATGGATCGATCCCGTGACACCGTCTGCAATCAGCGAGCCATCGGCGCGGACCCGCGCCGAATGGCGTCGCTTGGCGTCTGTCAACACTGCTCCGGGCGCAATTAGACCTCGCTCGACCAGATTGCCGAAAGGCACCCGCGGCAGCGAACGCTTGGACGGCGTCATCGCCGTCGCGATGTCGCAGCCAGGCTCAACCGCACGCAGGCGATCCGTGGCCAGTGCCAAGTAATCGGCACGGCTCTCGATACCGAGATAACGCCGGCCGAGCCGCTTGGCGACGGCACCCGTAGTACCGGTGCCGAAGAACGGATCGACCACCAGATCCCCCGGCTTGGTCGAGGCCAGCACAACGCGGTGCAGCAGCGCCTCCGGCTTCTGTGTCGGGTGCGCCTTCTTGCCGTCTGCCTTCAGACGCTCGTTACCCGAGCAGAGGGGAAGCAGCCAATCAGAGCGCATCTGCGCATCGTCGTTCAGCGCCTTCATGGCATCATAATTGAAAGTGTAGCGTTTCTGATCCTGGCTCTTGGCGCACCAAATCAGGGTCTCGTGCGCATTGGTGAAGCGCTTGCCACGGAAGTTCGGCATGGGGTTCGACTTGCGCCAGACGACATCATTGAGGATCCAGAAGCCCATATCCTGCAAGATTGTGCCAATGCGAAAAATATTGTGATAGCTACCGATCACCCAGAGCGTGCCGTCATCGGCCAGCAGGCGACGGGCGGCATCAAGCCAATCGCGTGAAAATGCGTCATAAGCGGCAAAGCTGTCGAACCGATCCCAGGCCTCATCTATGCCGTCGACGCGAGAGTTATTGGGCCTGCTCAGACTCTGCTTGAGCTGCATGTTGTAGGGCGGATCGGCAAAGACCATATTCGCCGAGCCCGCGCCAAGCGCGCGCATCTGGGTGATGCAATCGCCCTGCCGTACTTCTCCGAACGGCGCATCGTCGAACGCGATCTTAGTCTTAGCTTGCACCACAGAGCCCCTTAAAATCGTTCCCACGGCAATACTCAACTCGCAATAAATCTCGTATCTTATTGAATCGCAACAAGATATATAGATCAAGTCAATTTTTGGTTAAACGCACGGGCGCAAAACTGCGACGGTGATGGGGGCACGGGCCGTGCGCCTCTAGCGCCGCGCGATGGACCGCTGTTGGATAGCCTTTATTGCGCTCCCAACAATACGCCGGATAACGATGATGCAGGGCGAGCATGATCCGGTCGCGCGTTACCTTGGCGACGATGGACGCCGCGGCGATGGAGAGCGCGCGGCTGTCACCGCTGATCACGGTCTCAACCTCACAAGGCAGGTCCGGCGCCCGATTGCCGTCGACCAGTGCCGTCACCGGCGCCTTGGGCAGGGCCAGCACGGCACGGCGCATGGCCAGCAAAGTGGCACCTAGGATGTTGAGCCGATCGATCTCACGCGCCGAGGCGGCGGCGATGCCTATTGCAGAACAGCCACACAACTCCGCGTACAGCGCCTCGCGGCGGCTCGCTTTAAGCTTCTTGGAATCGTTCAGGCCTGCGGGAATGCTGTCCGCATCCAAAATGACAGCGGCTGCGACCACCGGGCCGGCGAGTGGGCCGCGGCCCACTTCATCGACACCGCAGACAGGACCTCGCAAAGCGGCTTCCAGGCTATAATCGGGCATGAAGGGCACTATAGCGTCAGAACAGCGAGAGGTGGTCCGTCGGCACGCGGAATTGGCTCCAATCAAGCTGTGATTCTTCTGGGCGTAGGCCATCACGGTCGCGGGTGGCGCCGCGGCCCTTGCGAACGGTTCTGGCATCAGCCTTAAACATGCTTCACGGTAGAAAATCAACGGGAACACAACAAGACCAGTTACCCAACTCGCCTAACTGCCTGTAGGCTGGCGGCAATGAGCAGCTTGGCGGAGCTTGGCGTCAGTGTCGTGATCCCGACGCTGAACGCGGCTGAAACCTTACCCACGACCTTGGCGGCGCTGGGCAATGCCGAGATCGTAGTCGCTGACGGTGGTTCATCGGACGCCACCGTTTCACTTGCCGAGGCGGCCGGCGCGAAAGTGGTCAGAGCTCAGACGGGTCGCGGCCAGCAACTCGTCGCCGGCGCTGAGGCTGCAAGCGGTGCCTGGCTGCTCTTCCTGCATGCCGATACCGTGCCGCAGAGTGCTTGGCTGGAGCAGGTCGTAGCCTTCGTCACCTATCCCGTAAATGCCCGGCGCGCAGCAGCTTTTCGCCTTGCGATCGACCTGCCGGGTGCCGGCGCGCGGCGCCTCGAGCGCTGGGTCGCATGGCGCAGCCGGGTGCTGGCTCTGCCATATGGCGACCAGGCCTTGCTTATGGCCAAACCGTTCTACCGCGAGGTCGGCGGCTATCGCCCCCTGCCGCTAATGGAGGACGTAGACTTGGTGCGCCGTATCGGCAGCGCCCGCCTGGTGATGCTGGAGTCGACGATGCTCACCTCGGGGTGGCGCTACCGGCGATCGGATGTGCTACGACGGGGCCTGCGCAACTTTGCCTGCCTCGGGCTCTATTTCCTCGGCATGCCGCCGCGCTTCATCACGCGGCTCTACGGCTAATGCGCCATCTCGTGATCTTCGTCAAAGCGCCGCGGTTAGGCGCCGTGAAGACGCGCCTCGGCCGCAGCATCGGCCAGGTCGCAGCGACGCGCTTCTACCGCCGTATCAGCCAGAGAACAATCAAGGGGCTTGTCGGTAGGAATTGGCAAACATGGCTTGCGGTCTCGCCGGATGCGGATCTGCACGGTGCTTTCTGGCCACGGGGCATCAGGCGGCGGCGCCAAGGCCCTGGCGACTTAGGCCAGCGCATGGCGCGCGCCTTTCGCGAGCTGCGGGGACCGGTGGTCGTGGTCGGGAGCGACATACCGGGCCTGCACGCGCGCCATGTTGAAGCAGCTTTCCGGGAGCTCGGGCGCGTCGGCGCCGTGTTCGGCCCGGCAGTGGATGGCGGGTTCTATCTGGTGGGCTTCGGCAAGGCGCCGCGATACAATCTATTTTGTGGCATTGCCTGGTCGCAACCGGACACCTTGGCGGCGACCCTCGCCGCTCTTGCGCCTCAGCGAGCTGCGTTGCTAGAGACCTTGGAAGACATCGACGACGTGGTCGCCTATCGCCGCGCTATTGCAAGCCTTCCATAAGCCGCGGCATCAACTCGACGAAATTACATGGCGTTTGGCGGCTGTCTAGCTGGTGGACGAGTATGTCGTCCCAGGCGTCCTTGCAGGCTCCAGGCGAACCCGGCACCGCGAACAGATAGGTGCCACCGGCTACCCCCGCGGTGGCCCGCGACTGAATGGTTGAGGTCTTGATCTTCTCATAGGAGAGCATGCGGAACATCTCGCCAAAACCTGGCACCGATTTCTCGTAGATTGATTCGAAGGCCTCGGGCGTAACATCCCGCCCCGTCACGCCGGTGCCACCAGTGGCGATCACCACATCGACTTGCGCATCGTCGATCCAGACCTCCAGCTTGGCCGCGATGGCCTCAACATCGTCCGTAACAATAGCGCGGTCGGCGAGTACGTGCCCAGCCGCCTGCAGGCGGTCAACCAGGGTTTGGCCGGACCGATCATCGTCCAGCGTGCGGCTGTCCGACACTGTGAGGATAGCAATGTTGACTGCAAGGAAGGGCCTCGGAGAATCGATCTTGGACATAGTGTAGCCTTCTCGAAGATTTACGCGCGTTTGCCAGCTTGTCAGGCGCAGCAAGGGTCGGCCAGCGGCCGGCCACGAGCGCGTTGAGGCTGTGTGGCCGCTCGCCAAGACGGTCACGGTAGATCCACAGGTTTGCCAGCACGTGACGGATGAAGCGCCGCGTCTCGCGGAACGGCACGTTCTCGATGAACATCAGCGGGTCGTCCTCGCCGTCCATCCGTGCCAGCCACTCACCAAGCCGGCTGGGGCCCGCGTTATAGGCCACGAGCAGGCGCAGGAGATTGCCGTTGACGTGCTCATGCTCGAGCAGGTAGCGGACATATTTCTGGCCAAGAGACAAGTTGAGGTCGGGCGCGAAGAGCGCGTCCACAGCACCATTGCGATAGCGGCGATCCTCGGCAATATGGGCTGCCGTGCGCGGCATGAGCTGCATCAACCCGCGGGCGCCTTTCTTGCTGCGGGCGCGCGGCTCGAAAACCGATTCCTGCCGTACCAGGGCTAGGATCAAGGCCTGGTCGATGCGAAAGCCTTCGGCCGGTCGCCAGGCCGGCAGCGGATAGAGAGAGCGCAAGTGGCGCCTGCCGTCGGCGGCCGCGAGCTGGCTGCCGAGGCGGACCTGGATGCCGGGCAAAGCAAGGACATCAGCGAGCGCCAGAATGGCCGGCGCCGCCTCGCGGCCGAGCCGGGCATAGAGTTTGCGGCCCTCCTGCTCGGCTAGCGCGGTCTCACCGACCTCGGCAAGCGCGATGGCGCGCCACGTGCCGGGCGCGCCGTCGAGCTCGTCCAGCATTGCCTGGCTGAGGCGCGGCGGCTCCCAGGAGAAGTTCGGTGCCACGAACAGCGAGGCTTGCGCAAGCTGGCCGTACATAGTGCGCGGATGGGTTGCCGCAAGGCGCAGCATGCGCGTCGTCGCCGCTGTATTGCCCTGCCGAGCGAAGGCGCGCGATGCCCAGTAAGCACCACCAGAGACCAGGATTGGATCGGACTCCGATTCCGCAAGCCTGGCGAAATGACGCAAGGCGCCCGCAACATCGCCGAGGCGCCAGGCCGCGAGCCCGGCCATCCAGCACGGCTCGCCGATACGCTCGCCCGAGCGGGCCGCAGCGGGCTCGGCGATGGCCCGCGCCTCAGCACTGCGTCCAGCGACGAAATAGCCGCGGGCGATTGTGGCGGCGAGGGCGTCCTGCTCAGCCGCACTCAACAGAGCGTTCATGCCATCAGCGAAAAGTCTGGCCTCGGCCTCGCCGGGCTTGCCCTTGCGCACAAGGCGCAAGACCTCGCGGCGCACGGCCTTGGCCGCTTTGCGCCCCGCACGATCGAGATCGCGCCTTGGCAGGGCCGGCTTTATATATTCGGCCATCTCGCCGATACCCCGGAGCGTACCTGCGACCGGCTCGCGCGGCAGCGCAACGCCCTCAGGCCTCCTTTTCAGGGCCAGGCGGTGGATGCGCGCCGCGCCCGGATGGTCCGCATAGAGCGCCAGCCAGCCCGCGAGTTCGGCATAGGAGGAGCGGTACTTGGTCGGATGCATATAACGCTGGAACAGCACGTGACCCATGAGCACCGTATTGTCGAGCGCCTCGATCAGCGCGTCCGCATCTTCCCAGGCACCGCCTTGCTGCAGCACAAAAATGCCGCGATAGCGCTCCCGATCCAAGCCGCCGAGGACCGCAGGCAAATGAGCGACGCGGTCGAGCGCAACAACGGTGCTGCTGAGCGCTGCCACGCGTTCCTCCGCCGCCACGTCCTGGCCAGCAGCAGCACCGCCGCCCAGGATCATGGCGAGCACTGCAATCGCCGCAGCCGACCGAAATGTTGCCACAAGCGCCACCCGCGACCCTCGCTTTTGCCTAAAATTTGTCCAAAATTAAGCTGGCCTTATAGGGGGGACTCGCGATGGCCGCAAGAACGGTGATTAAGCTGCCAAATCGTTCCAAATTCAAACCAAACGTGGTTTGTCATAGCGATATCAAATGATTGTCGGAGCCCCCTCAGAGAGCTTGCCAACACTACAGACTTACTTTTTTTAATTTCCCGCTAAGTTTTGGCCAGCCTGTCGCGAACCGCCAAAAGATCGCGCCAGGCAAGTCGCTTTTGCGCGGGTTGGCGCAGCAGGTAGGCGGGATGGAACATCGCCGTCGCTGGAATCGGCGCGGCGCCGGGTAGCATGATCTCGTACCACTTACCACGCAGCCGGGTAATGCCTTCCGAGCACCCGAGCAACGCCTTGGCTGAGATGCCGCCAACGCAGACCACCAGTTTTGGCCCTGCTAGCACCATGTGGCGGTCGACAAAGGGGCGGCAGAGTGCGATCTCCTCGATGCTTGGCGAGCGGTTACCGGGCGGCCGCCAGAACAGCATGTTGGTGATGTAGACGCTGTCGCGGTCGCGCCCGATCGCCGCTAACATGCGATCAAGCAACTGCCCGGCCTTGCCTACAAAGGGCAGACCACGGCGGTCCTCCTCGGCACCCGGCGCCTCGCCGATTAGCATCAGGTCGGCTTGCGGGTTGCCATTAGCGAAGACCGTGTTCTTGGCAGTCGCCTTTAGAGCACAGCCGTCGAAGGCGGCAACGGCCTCTGCCAGCGCCGTAACGCTGTCGGCCGCCTCGGCCGCAGCGCGGGCTTGATCCATGAGGTCGTTAGTAGGCGTAAGCGCAGGCGCCGCGGCGGGCACCCGACGGGTTTTCGGCTGCGGCTCGGGCTCAGGAGGGACTGCGACCAGCCGGTCGCGCGGCGTATCGTCGAGCGCCTCGTCGGCCCCGACCCCGATCAGCCAGGCAAGGGCGGATAGCGCGCCGGCGAGATCGCCGCTCGCCTGTCCGGCCATACTCGCAGGATCAGATGGCGCTGAAAGGGATCGGCTTGCCGGCCGCGTCCTTGACCACCTTGCCGCCTTCGTCCTGGGCCGCCACATAGCGCCCATGGCCGACGAAGGAGCCAACATAAAGCACCGGCTTCACCTTCTTGCCCTGATAGTCCTTCTCCGCGCTCTGAAGCTGACGGCGAGCCGGATTGTTCTTGCTGGCCATAACTTCGCTGTCTCCTTGGGCTGAGCGTGGTGTTTCCCATGGGTTGAGCGTGGTGTTTAGCGCCAACGGCATAGGAAGGTCAACCTTCGGCCACGTGGACTTCGCGACCAGGAATGGCTATCTAATAGGGAATTCAGCGACAATGTGAGGCCTTGCCCCATGCGCCCCCTGGTCATATCCACTGCAAAGCGCCGACGCCACGCGTTGCGGACGGTGGCGGCCA
This sequence comes from Alphaproteobacteria bacterium, assembly GCA_030739735.1. Classification (NCBI taxonomy): domain Bacteria; kingdom Pseudomonadati; phylum Pseudomonadota; class Alphaproteobacteria; species Alphaproteobacteria bacterium. The sequence goes on from JASLYQ010000019.1 coordinate 44,652, forward strand.
TGTTCGCCGTTGTGCTCCTGGCCACCGCTTGTGCCAACACCGGCGGCAACGGCCGGGGAAATACGGCGGACGAGGCGAATATTGACGCGGCGCTCGCGCCTGCAACAGACAACGGTGATCTGCCAGCAGTAACCTCCGGTCTCGGCAGCTATCTCGCGGCACGGTATGCGCGACACAACAATGACAGCGCTGCCATCGCCCACTACATCGGCCGGGTCTTGGCCGACGACCCTGCCAATCCGGAGCTGCTGTCGCAAGCGCTTTCGGCATCACTGTCGGAACGCGACATGCTGGGCGCTGTGGACTATGCGGTGCGCCTGCAGGAAGTGGATGAAGAAACGCGAGTTGCCGGCATTGTTCTGGCGGTAGACGCCATCGGCAAGGACGACGCCGCTGCCGCCCTCGGCCATCTGCAGGCCGCGCCCAAGACCGGGCTAAATAAATATCTCATCCCGCTGCTGACCGCATGGTCTCTGGTCGACTCCGACGCAGGCGAACCCATGACAGCGCTGGCAGAGCTCGGCAGGACCTCCGCCTTCGCCAGCACCCGCGATTTTCACATCGGGCTGATCGGTGATGTCCTTGGCAACCAGCAAGAGGCGGAGACCGGTTATGCTGGCGCGCTCAGCGCGCTTCACGGTGGCTCGCTACGTGTGGTGCTGGCCGCGGCTGGCTTCTACCAGCGTTCCGGGCGAAACGACGAGGCGCGCGCAATCTACGATTCCTATGTCGACCAGAACCCGGACACGACATTCCTCGATAAGGCCTACAGCACGCTCGTGACCGGCGAGGCCCCGGCATTGCTGGTGGCTGACAGCGCGGAAGGCTACGCCGAGGTCTTCTACGGCATTGCCACCTCGTTGTTTCAGGAAAACGCCGTCGCAGCGGCGACAACCTATGTCCAGATGGCGCTCTATCTGCGCCCCGACATGGATGCGGGGTTGATGCTGCTTGGCGTTATCATGGCCTCCGCCGAGCGCTATGAGGAGGCGGTCGAAGCCTACACAGCGCCGACGGAGGGCGACGCCTTGACCTGGCATCTGCGCCTGAGCGCCGCCGGCGCCCTGGCGGAGCTAGAGCGCATCGACGAGGCGGCCGAGCTTTTGCGCCGCATGGCGCTAGAGCGTCCGGAGCGCGCCGAGCCGCTGATCACCCTGGGCGACATGATGCGCAGCCGCAGCCGTTGGGAGGACGCGGTCGAGGCCTATGACGCGGCCTTGGCACGCATTCCAACCCTCGACCAGCGACACTGGACATTGCTGTATGCCCGCGGCATCGCACTGGAGCGCTCCAAGCAATGGCCGCGCGCCGAGGCCGATTTTCTCCAAGCGCTCAAGCTCGAGCCAAACCAGCCTTTGGTGCTCAACTACCTTGGCTATAGTTGGGTCGAGAAAGGCCTTAACCTCGACCATGCCAAGACGATGATCGAGACCGCCGTCGAGCAAAGGCCCGACGACGGCTATATCGTCGACAGCCTGGGCTGGGTGCTATATCAGCTCGGCGATTTCGAGGGCGCCGCCGAGCATTTGCAACGCGCGGCCGAACTGCGGCCCTCCGATCCGGTGATTATCGATCATTACGCGGACGGCCTCTGGCGCGTCGGACGGCGCGAGGAAGCGCGCTTTCAATGGCGCCGCGCGTTATCTTTCGGGCCAGATGACGATATCGCCGATAGCTTGCGCCACAAGATCGCCAACGGCCTTGAACCGTTGCCGCTGCAGGGCGACAAGCCCGAGGACCTGTAGCTCTGACGCACCGCTTCAGCGAGCCAGCCCCGGCCAAGATCAACCTGTATCTACACGTTACCGGCCGTCGCGACGATGGCTACCACCGGCTCGACAGCTTGGTGGTATTCACAGAACTCGGCGATCGGCTGAACGCCGTGGCGGCGGACTACCTCTCGCTAACCGTCGCCGGCCCTTACGCCACCGCCCTCAATGAGACCGCAGCCGAGGACAATCTGGTGCTGCGCGCGGCGCGCGCCCTGGCTGAAGTTGCCGGAGTCACGCCCCGTGCCGCCATCACCCTAGAAAAGCACTTGCCCGTCGCGGCCGGCATCGGCGGCGGCTCGGCCGGTGCGGCGGCGGCCCTGCGCCTGTTGTCGCGCCTTTGGCAAGTGACGCTAACCGATGACGACATGCACACTATCGCAGCCGAACTCGGGGCCGACGTGCCGGCCTGTTTACGCTCGCGTGCCGTGAGTCTCAGCGGCGTCGGCGAGCAGCTGACACCCCTTACCGCGGCGTTGCCTCGCTGCGCGTTGCTATTGGTGAACCCGCGTGTGCCGCTCTCGACGCCAGCGGTCTTCGCCGCCCGCAATAACCCCTTTTCAGCCCCTGCCCCGCTCACGGAAATACCGCGAGACGTTGCCGGCCTTGCCGCGGCACTCAAGCAACGTCGCAACGATCTTGAAACACCCGCCCGCCAACTCGCGCCGGTCATCGGCGAGGTTCTGGCCGCCATCAACGCAACAGCCGACTGTCTGCTCGCGCGCATATCTGGCAGCGGTGCAACATGCTTCGGATTATTCGCAACGCTCGAAAAGGCACGAGCGGCCGAACACGACCTCAGCGCACGATATCCGGAATGGTGGAGTGCCACGCCTGCACTCTTTAGTTGGTGACAATTTTCGATTATAGGCTTGGCCTCAATAGCCGAGCGCGCAACCGTCTTTGCGAGGCTCGGAGCCTGCTGTGAGTACGCTCGAGTCCCAGTCGATAGTGATGGCCTGGCCACCACCGACTGGAAAATCTACTTCCACGATCTCGTGACCGAAGTCGGCCAGCGCCTTGCGCACATCGTCCGGTACGCCATGCTCGACCAGAAGCTCGCGGCCGATGGCGAAGACACGTGGAAAATCCAGCGCTTCCTGCGGGCTCATGCCGTAGTCAAGCATGTTGGTCAGCAGGTGCACGTGGCCGATCGGCTGATAGTGCCCACCCATGACGCCGAAAGGCATCATCACGCGACCATCCCGCATGGCCATACCGGGGATGATGGTGTGGAGCGGTCGCTTGCCGGGCGCGACGCAACAGGGGTGGCTCGGATCGATGACGAAGCCCGAGCCGCGATTGTGGAATGTGACGCCGGTTTTCTCGCTGACTAAGCCCGATCCCCAGGAGTGGAACAGGGAGTTGATGAAAGAGACCGCATTACGGTCAGCGTCCACCACACAGAGATAGACCGTATCGCCATGTGGCGCCGTGCCGGGTGGGGGCATATCCGTCAAGGCGCTATCGCGGCTAATCAACGCTCGCAGATCATCGGCATAGGCGGTAGAGAGCAGATGCTCGACCGGCACCTTGGTGTGCTCCGGGTCAGCAAGCAGGGCGTCACGATCACGATAAGCGAGACGCGCCGCCTCGGCCTCCAGGTGGAAGCGCTCGGCGCCAAGTGGATCGAGCGCCGCCATATCGAAGCCAGAGAGCATGTTGAGCATCATCAGAGCGACGACGCCCTGGCCGTTGGGCGGGCATTCGTAGATCGTCGTGCCACGGTAATCGGTCTTGATCGGCGTGACGTAATCGGCCCGCGCAGCGGCAAAATCGTCGAGGGTCTGTAAGCCGCCGTGGCTCTGCAACGAGGCCACCATGTCCTTGGCAACGGGGCCCTGGTAAAAGGCATCGCGCCCACCCTCGGCGATAGCGCTCAAGGTCTCAGCCAGCGCCGGCTGGCGGTGGACCTCGCCCGCCAACGGCGCTCGCCCATCAGGCAGGAAGACGCGGCGCGCAGCATCGGTCGCATCGAGCTTGTCGAACTGCTGCGCCCAGACCGCGGCGATGACCTCGTGCACCACATAACCGTCTCGGGCATGGGCGATGGCAGGCTGCAGAACCCGATTCAGACCCAGCCTACCATGGTCATCGGACAGGGTCTGCCAGGCCGCGATGGCCCCGGGAATCGAGACCGCATGGGGCGAGCGAAAGTCGATCTCGCTGATACCGTTGTCGCGATACCATTCGACCGTGGCTGCAGCCGGCGCACGCCCCGAGCCATTGAGCGCGATGACCTGGCCGTAGCCGCTCGGCACATAGAGCGCAAAGACGTCGCCGCCAATGCCCGTCGACTGCGGTTCGACCACGGCCAGCACGGCGGCCGCCGCGATCGCAGCATCGATGGCGTTGCCACCCTCGCGCAACATGTCGAGCGCTGCCAGTGTCGCCGCTGGGTGCGAGGTGGCGGCCATGCCGTTGCGGGCATGGACGTTCGAGCGTCCGGGCAGATGCAGATCGCGCATAGCAAGTCTCACTCACGAGTGTGTTGCGACCCGTCTAGAGCATTTCCGCGGGCTTTGGAACCGGGCCTTCGCAAGGCGCAAGCTTTTCTTCATAATCGCCACGGGAGAAAATCATATGAGACAACATGCGATGTTTGCCGCGGCCCTCGTAGCGGGTCTGGCGCTGGCCGGAGGCGGCCGGGCAGAGGAGGTGCTACGGGCGACGTCGATGTTGCCGCTTGGCACAGTCTACAGCCAGAGCTTCATCAGCTTTATCGAACGGGTGAATATGGAGGCCGCGGGCGTGGTGCGCATCAACCTGCTCGGCGGGCCTGAGGCGCTGCCGACGGCGGAGCAAGCGAATGCGGTGCGCAGCGGCATCGTCGATATGATCTACGGGCCGTCCAGCTACTATCCAGGCGACGTGCCCGAGACCGACGCCTTCGTCGGCGGCAATGTCCCGCCGGCCGAACTGCGCGAGAACGGGGGCATGGCGCTGCTCAACGAGATCCACCAGCAAAAACTCAACGCCTATCTGCTCTCCCATCCGGAAGGCAGCCTCGGCTTTCACATCTACCTCACGCAGCTGCCCGTACTAGATGCGGCCGGGTTGCCCGATCTCGACGGCCTGCGCGTCCGCGGCGCGCAACTCTATCGCGAATTTTTCATGGGCCTCGGCGCGACCTACGTCAGTATCAAGGTGCCGGAGGTCTATACCGCGCTCGAGCGTGGCACGGTGGCTGGTATCGGCTGGCCTTCCGTCGGCTTGATGGATCTCTCCTGGGATAACTTTCTGACCCACCGCATCGACCCGCACTACTTCCAGGGCGACATCGTCATTCTGGTCAATCTCGATCGCTGGAACGCCATGGACGAGATCGCACGCAACGCCTTGCGGGAACTCGGACTGGCCCATGAGCAGCGCTCCTACGCCGTGTTCACCGATCTGGGGCTGGAGGAAGATGCGGAGATGCAGCGGCGCGGTATCGAAGTGGTGACACTATCGGACGCGGCTGCCAAGAAATACCGCCGCCAAGCCTATGAAACCGCCTGGGCGCGGCTCAAGTCGCGCGACGACACCCACTACGAGGCGCTGCGTCGCCTGTTCTATCGCGAGGAGTGACCGCACATGCGTTCCAATCCGGTCAAAGAGAAGCTAGCCCGCGGTGAGACCGCGTTCGGTACCATGGTGTTTGAGTTTGCCAACCCCGGCACGGCCACGGTGCTGGCCGGCGCCGGCGCGGAATACGTGATTTACGACATGGAACACAGCGGCATCTCCGAAGAGGAGATCAAGCGCCAAATCGCCTATTGCCGCGGTCAGGACATCGTGCCGCTGGTGCGACCGCCCGACAAATCCTACGCTACCACGGCGCGCCTGCTCGATATCGGCACCATGGGCTTGGTGTACCAGATGGTCGAGAGCCGCGAGGAAGCGGAGACGATCGTCTCCTGGGCGCGCTATCCGCCGCGCGGCGTGCGCGGCGCCATGTTCGGCGGCGCCCACGACGACTACAGCGGTGGCAATGTATCGGCCAAGATGGCGAGTGCGGAAGCACGCACCATGGTCATTGCCCTGATCGAGACTGTCAAAGGCGTCGAAGCGGTCGACAATATTCTGGCGGTGCGAGGAATCGATGCGGCCTATGTAGGCCATTACGACCTCTCGCTCACTATGGGTATTCCGGGCGAGTTCGACCATCCGGATTTCGACGCTGCCATCGGCAAAATCGTCGCCGCCTGCCGCAAACATAACAAGCCGGCGGGCTGCCTAGCCCCCAATGTGGAATGGGGCCGCGCCTGGATGGCGCGCGGCTTCCGCATGGTAGCCTATTCGATCGATATCGCGCTGCTCGGCGGTGCGCTGCAGGCGGGCATCGCCGGCCTCAAGGCCGAAGACTAACCACTGGGAGGATCAGATGGACACAGCCTATGACGAGATCAGCACGACCCTTGCCAACTATTTCGACGGCTTCTACGAGGGCGATATTGAGGCATTGAAAAGCATCTTCCACCCCGCCTGCCACCTTTACGCCGCAACCGATGGGGCCCTGCAAGACGATCCCATGGAGGCCGTTTATGCACGCGTTGCGGGGCGCGAGGCGCCAGCAAAATCAGGCCAGAAGCGTCAGGATTGCATTCTTTCGATCGACAAGTCGGGCGCCGAATCGGCGCTAGCGCGGGTGCAGATTGCCATCGGGGCGAAGCTGTTTACTGACTATCTCAGTCTGCTCAAGCTCGACGGCCGCTGGCGAATTATTTCCAAGACCTACACCTACATCCCCATCGCGGTCGAAGTGGAAGACGGCGTCGCAGCGGCGGCGGAATAGGCATGAGCGAGCCTCGTCTGCCCCTTGAAGGCATCTTCGTTCTCGATCTGACCCGCGCGCGGGCCGGACCCACGGCCGTGCGCCATTTAGCCGACTGGGGCGCCGACGTGATCAAGATCGAGGCACCCAGCGAGCCCGGCAACGAGGGGTTAGGCGGTGCCCGCGACGGGCCCGACTACCTTAACCTACACCGCAACAAGCGCGCCATGACCCTCGATCTGAAGAGCGGGGAGGGCAAGGAAATATTCCTCAAACTCGCTGATCGCGCCGACGTAGTGGTGGAAAATTTTCGCGCCCGCGTGAAGCACCGGCTCGGCATCGATTACGAGACGTTGAGCGCGCGCAACCCGCGCCTCATCTATGGCAGCATCTCCGGCTTCGGCCAGAGCGGACCCTACAAGGACCGCGCCGGAGTAGACCAAATCGCGCAAGGGTTGGGCGGCCTGATGTCGATTACCGGCCTGCCCGGCCAGGGGCCAGTGCGCGTCGGCATTCCCGTGGCTGATCTTTCGGCCGGCAATTATCTTGCCATGGGTATCCTGTTAGCGCTGTTCAACCGCGAGCATACTGGCCAGGGCCAGTGGGTACATACCTCGCTGCTGGAGGCGCAGATCGCCATGCTCGACTTCCAGGCCGCGCGCTGGCTGATCGACTCCGAAGTGCCGCCGCAAGCCGGGAATAACCACCCGACGGGCATCCCCATGGGCGTCTTCCCGACTGCCGACGGTGCCCTCAACATCGCCGCCGCAGGCGATGTGCTGTGGCAACGCTTCCTCGGCGTCGTTGAAGCACCGGAGCTGGCCGACGACGAGCGCTTCATCAATGGCGATGCACGATCGAAGAACCGCCATACTCTCAACGACATGTTAGGCGAAATCACCGCGAAAAAGCCGAGTGCGTACTGGATAGAAGCCATGAACGTGGCGGGCGTGCCCTGTGGGCCTATCAACTGCATCGACGAGACTTTCGCCGATGCGCAGGTGCGTCACCTCGGTATCGCCGTGCCTATGAGTCACCCGGAGCACGGCAATATGCATGTGGTCGGTCAGGCAGTGCATCTAACCGGCACGCCACAGCCCGAGCAGGTGCGCCGACCCACCCCCAGCATGGGCGGCGACACCGATGCTATTCTTGCCGAACTTGGCTTCGACGACGCGGCGATTACCGATTTACGCACACAGAGAGTAATTTGATGGCGGAGATGCTGACCCTCGATACCGACCTCATGATTGCCCGCAAGGATGCCGGCATAGGCTGGATGATCTTCAACAATCCTGAGCGCCGCAACGCGCTCAAGCTGGAGATGTGGCAGGCGGTCTCCAAGATTATCGCCGATTTCGCCGCTGACGATACTGTGCGCACCGTTATCATGGCAGGTGCCGGCGACAAGGCCTTCGTCTCGGGCGCCGATATCTCCGAATTCGAGAAGCACCGTGACTCGGCAGAAGCAGAAGAGGAATACAACCGCGTCACCGCCACTGCCCAGGAGGCGCTCGGCAGATTGGAGAAACCGCTGGTGGCGATGATCCGCGGCTTTTGTGTCGGCGGTGGCCTAGCGGTCGCCTTGCAGGCCGACATCCGCATAGCCAGCGACGATTCGCAGTATGCCATCCCTGCCGCACGCCTCGGCCTCGGTTACGGCTTCACAGGCCTGCGCAAGCTCTCAACCCTGGTCGGCCCGGCCATGGCTAAGGAGATCCTCTTCACGGCGCGGCTCTTCTCTGCCGAGGAGGCCCTGCGCATGGGCCTGATCAACCGGCTGGTGTCGGCGCCGGACCTCAAAGCCACTGTGCGCCAGCTGGCAGAGGGCATCGCCGATAACGCGCCGCTTACCGTGCGCGCCGCCAAGGTGGCCATCGGTGAAGTGCTCAAGGATCCGGATAATCGTGACCTCGAGGCCGTAGAGCACCAGGTGCGCGCCTGCTTCGATAGCGAGGACTATACGGAAGGCCGCACGGCTTTCATGGAAAAGCGCCGGCCACAGTTCAAAGGGCGCTGAGGCGTCAATCTAGCTCGATCGGAGCGGAATCACGCGCGACAAAGTAATTGGGCCGCACAAAGATTTTGCCGTGATTACCGCAAGAACTGACATTGGCGATGGTGCTGGCGCCTTCGGTTCGTGTATGCGTAGGTGATGGTACATCTCAAGGTTTTTGCCATCGCCGCAGCGATCGGGCTCACCGCTTATGGCGGCGTACTGCTGTTGATCGCCTTGTTTCGGGTGCTGGGCCTGCAGGAATGATCCTGCCCGACGGGCCAGAGCAGGCCGAGACGCTCGCTCCCCGCTCCGCCTGCAACCTGTGTCAGCTATCTTGAGGGTCGTTCAGGTGAGGGCGCCCTACGACAAGAGGCAAATGTCGCTGCCGCACCAGATGTAGCGGAGCTTGCCGGATCGCCAGAAGGTAGGTCAAATCTCAATAGATTTCGCCCAATACCAAAGGGCGTAAAAAATCGCAACTTAAGCGCTTACCTCAAGTTGGGGGTTCAAGAGCTCATTTCTTGCGATGGTTTTGTCTACAAGATGCAGACACTTTTGTTCAATAGGGTAGATCAATACTCTTCCAAAATTCTACTCTAACTGGAACACCGCCGATAGCGAACTGGGAGAATAATCTGTGCCCCGTCAACACCTTGGAATGTCGCGGCTAAGCTGTCGCCACACACCAAGCCATCCATCTGCGTGACCAACTCCGGAAATGAGTATCTTTTTGGCACAGGTCCCGCCCCCGACCGCTTTTACAAAGGCACTTGAAACCCACGCCGGAACTACCTTGTCTTCACTTCCAATATAATGAATTTGCGGGAGTAATTTTACCATTCCAGCCACTGCGATGGGGTTCAGGGACCCCCGCAACGGTGTCACACGTTTCGCCTTATTCAGCGCTGCGTGGTCGAGATTACCACCAATCGTTCGCAGTGAAAGAACATCTGTTCGCCGAGCCGCTAGCAATACCGCAATGGCGCCACCCCCGGAAAATCCCACTAAATGGAAGCCTTCACTATCATATTTTTCGGTTATTCCATCCAGTATCTGGACGTAGCTTGAAATAACAACCTCAGAGAAACGATGGCTCGTCCAGTATTTATCGTCGCAAATCTCTTCCTCTGATAGATCAATGTATTGGCAGGGTCTAGCAATATAAATAACATTTTTGGCGTCATCCATTGTAGCCATTACCAACAGCATCGGTTTTGTCGGTGTTGGGTTAGATGAGACCGTACGGCGGTTTACCCAGGCAAACCCATCGCCCTCAATATAAAGTGTAACAGGCACCTTTTTTTGAATGAGTTTCGAAAATCCGGCTAAACGAAATGTATCTGTACTGATCGCGAACGGGGAAAACCCCGCTTCTTTTGCGACAATCATAGCAGCGTCCCTACGGGCTTCCAAGGACTTGACGCTACATCCTGTAATTGTAACTAAAATCAATAGAATTCCGATTAAATGTCGACTCATATTTTATTACTTCTTTTTAGTCAGCAGCGCATTGGCCCCGAACAAAGCCAACTGTGTTTCTACATATTTCGATAGATATTCTTTCAGCTCATCCGTGTTTGGTTTTATCTGTGTGCCGTCCATACTTACCGTAAATTTACCGCTCTTTACATGCGCTCTAAGGGCGTCAACGATCTGTTCCTTGGTATTTTCACCGTTAACATATTGCATAAAAAAACGTTGATCATCTGTAAGTCCGCCGACGGTTTCATGTCTCATATTTGGCAACCTCGCCTCATTTTGGGCAATAATCTGCGCGGTTTTGAAGACTTCCGGTTTATCGGCAATTTCTTTCGTAAAACACGGAGGGGCTGTCGTAATTGAAAGAACCCCGCTAAATATAAATTGCAATACGGTTGCGTTGAGTTCGGTGCGAATGAAATCCTTGGGAACGTCTTCTAGAATCGGGAATGCAAGTTCAACGATCTCATCAAGTGTCTGAGGAACAGGCGCCGCCTTGACCATCTGCAGATAGCAAACGCACGCGATCCGGCCGGTCATGGTGGCTTTTTGATCCTGACGTGCCATGCCCACAAGGTCGAGCGCTTCGATAGACTTTTCCGTTTCGGCCTGGATTGGTTGTTCAAGTCCATAGTTAGCGATCAAACGCAACCCGGCAACACTCTCGGGGGACAAAGTTCGGTTCAGGCTGACACCTTCTTTGGCCAACAGGGTCATACGGAAGCGGCGATTGCTTATAAAATCAACATACTGTTCCTGGCGGACGGTATCGTTTATTTGAGACAGGATATCGGCAACGGCATCCGTCTGGTTTCCCAGATACATGGAAGGCAAATCGGCCTCGGCGAGGTACGTCAGGCCATATTTCCCAGCCTTATCCATGAATTCATAGAAGTAACTCGGTTCGTTGACGGCCTCCAAGTGGTCATGCAATAGATAGTTGTCATCAAGTTCTTGCAGAATCTTGATTTCGTTCTCTAACGTCTTTTTATAGGGGTCACTCGCCGTTTTGATGTTTTCGGAAACAAAGTTCAGCATGCGGCGTGCTTCGAATACTTTTTCGTCCAGATCGTCAAAATTCTTACCGTGATAACGCATCATATCGCGGATCGTCTTTACGGCGTTCCATCCAGGTAATGTGTTGTAGCTGATATAGGCGATGCCGTTATGCGACAAGTTTTCACCACAAATTTCCAGCAATCGTTCTTGAACATCGCTTGCCACCCATGAGTAGAAGCCATGGGCGATGATATAGTCGAATTTTCGTCCTTTGAGGTCTATATCGAGAATGGATATTTCTTCCAGATCCAGGTTTTCAAGACCCAAGGCTGTCGCTGTTTTTCGCGCCCGATCTATCTGGTTTTTCGACAGATCGACGCCCAGAAAACCGGAATCCGGGTAACGCGCCGCCAATGGGATAACATTGCCGCCGCTGGCGCAACCAATTTCAAGTATTTGGGAGTTTCTTAGCTCCGGCGGAACCATGCCAAACAATATGGCGATTGCGCTCAGACTTTCGGGTGCTGAATATCTGTAGCAATTGCTGGGATATGGTGCTGAGTCATATGTCGTCATCTTGTTTCCCACCTAATGAACTGAGAAGTTTTAGGCATATTTGCAAAAAAGCCCCGGGATATTATCCCGGGGCTCTAATTTCAAGAGGATATTTTCGAGGCTATTTAGAAGCTGACTCCTAGTTGCACGATTGCAGAGTGACCAACGTAGTCGTCCTTGAAGTCTGCGTCGTAGGCCAAACCTACTGACCATCCAGCCTGATAATATGTGGCGCCGACTCCGACGTTAGCACCTAATTGGGCGACCTCGGCGCCCGTAACCTTAAAGGCAGCCCCTCCACCAGTATATGTTGCTGTCGCCGTTGCTTCGTCGCCTGCTATATCGTAGCTGACACCGGCCCTGGCCGTAGGTGTCCAAATCCCGTTCTCGGACTTGATCTGTGTGTGAATCTGGCCACCCACTGATGCAAGTATAACATCCACATCGTCGGGATTCATTATCAGGTTCAAATTTCCTGCGCCGGTTTCAGTGTAGCTATCCGACGATACCCGGGTCCAGGCCAGTCCAGCGGTCGGGGTAAAGAAGGTTCCCCCATCGCTAATTTGCATCGGCATACCGCCGCCAATATTAACCATATACTGGTTGGAGTTATAAGATGCCGACGCTATACGGTTCACGCCACCGAACGCCACGCTGCGGCTGCTGTCGGTATCACTTCGGGCATAACCGACAGAGCCTACGATATAGTGGCTGTAGGTTGTGTAATCACCGTACAAGGTAACCTGGTAGCTGTCTATGCTCAGCTGCGAGTTGCCCGTTCCCGCTCCATCCACATCCGTGTTGGACCACGCTAACGCGCCACCGAGGCGGACACCATCGGAAACCTCGGCATCAAAACCACCGGAAAGCCCGTATGTGTCGGCATCAAAGCCTGCGACGCCGTCGTGAGTGTCCTGCCTGGCAAGGTTGCCGAAAGGTTTAAGCCAAAAGGCCTTGGAATACGCAGATCCTTCACCAGTCGAGAAACCCAGTTCTTCGATAGAAGCGTATTGTTTACCAGAGTCAGAGCGGAGAGATGCTAGGCGACCGGACGCGACCCCGACGACCTGGGCGCCGGATCCGACCGCCGCCGATGACCCTGCGGTCAAAGTATCCGCCTGGACGGCAATTTGTTCAGCCATTGACGTCGCAGCCGCGCCACCGGCGGTCAGTACCGTATTAAACGCTTCTAGTGCAGTCGCGTCACCAGTTGCGATAGCCGTGTTGGCATTGTCCAAAGCGGTCGCTTCATCCGTTGAAATGCCCAAAGCAGACGCAATCGTTGCGGACGACTTCGCGGTTGCGGTAACAATGATGTCATCGTCACCAGCATCAGCGGCTGCCGTGTAGGTTGCCAATGTGTTGGCGTTAAATGTGATGTTTGCAATATCCGCCGCCGCCGCACCGGCATTGCCCGTCTCTGTGGTCAGAGTGATCGTCCCGGTGTTGAAAGTTTGCGGCATATTGACCGTGATGGCGCCGGCGGCAAACGCGGCGCCGTTGACATGCGAGAACACCGTTTCACCAGCGATGATGCCGTTTCCAAGGGTAATGGTGGTGCCCGTGGCCGCGGTCAGAGCACCGGTCAGCGTGACGGCATCTTCATAAGTCGAAGTGCCCGTGGCATTCAGGGTCAAGCTTGTGGATTTGACCGTGGACTTGAAGATGACGGTCGAGCCGGCGCTTGTCGTAATATCGACAAGCTCATTGTCCGCCGCAGCCGAGTTGGTACCAATCGCGCTGTTGAAGGTCACGATGGCATTTGCGCCAAAGGTTATATCTTCCGTGCCACCCGCACCGGCGCTGATCGCCGCACTTACTGTCTGAAGTGTCGTGCCGCTGAAGTTCAATTGTGCGTCGGCAATGTTCAGGACCACATCCTTGGCAAAGAGATTGCCGGTGATGTCCAAACCACCAGCATGGCCGATCGTGACCTGATCAAGGTCAGCCGTCGATGAACCAATTGAACCGGTCACCGTCAAGGCGCCGCCAGCCGTGGTGACAACACCTTCATTGTCCGCCGCCGCCGTGATGTTACCGGTCAGGGTATGGGCCGCCGTAAAGGCAGCCGTCGCCACGCCACCGGCACCAGCGGCACCACCGGCGTTTGCACCGGAAGCCGTTCCGGCTGAACCGTCGGTGCCATCATTAAGAGCGATGTTGGCAGTACTTGTTGCGCCGCCAAAATCGAGCGTTGCGGCACCACCAGCGACACCAGCGACACCGGCAATAGCCGAACCAGCGTCGCCACCATCACCGCCGGCACCGCCGGCGATGGTGATTGTCGAGGTGCCGGCAGCCTGACCGGTTATTGCCGCATTATCGATGGTCAAGCTTACAGCACCACCCGCGGTACCCGCGCCACCGGCTGCATCCGAGGCAGCCGCGCCGCCGTTACCGCCGGCGCCACCGGCTAGATTGATGGTCGCGAATTCAGCATCATCACCCGAC
>JASLYQ010000020.1 GCA_030739735.1 Alphaproteobacteria bacterium
CCTCAGTCGGGCGATCGCGATAGGCCGGCGCACCTGGGAGCCGCGCCAGGAAGGGGACAGTCGGCTCCGGCGTCACCGGTACATAAAGTGTCGCCATGGCCTGGCCAACCGTCGGCTCTGAAGGCCCGTGCACAAGCAAGGCGGCAGGAGCATTGTCGCCACTACCGATGCCAACTAGCCAGCCGCCGGCAAAGCCAGCCGCGACCAATATTGCGCCCGACAGTAGCGGGCGTAACTTCGCCCGGGCAGCGGCGATCGCTGCCGTCACGTCTTTTTTATTCACGCGCACAGCATAATCCCAAGTCGCAACGGTTAAGAACCTATTTGATTGCTGGCCCGTCGCCTCTTGACGCCGGCCCGGCAGGCTGTTTTGTTGGCTTCTCCTGAGGGCCCGCGGAAACGGGTTCCACGTGCTCTGAGAAATTGCCTATAACCACATAGAATGCTTGTCTTAATCGATAATTACGACAGCTTCACCTACAACCTTGTCCACTTCCTTGGCGAGTTGGGGGCGGAAACGCGCGTGTACCGCAATGATGCGATCACGCCGGCCGGGGTGCTCGACCTCGCCCCCGACGCTATCGTTCTCTCGCCGGGTCCCTGCTACCCCGACAAGGCCGGCATATGCCTCAGCCTGGTCGACGCCGCGGCAGGCAAAGTGCCCATGTTAGGCGTTTGCCTCGGTCACCAAAGCATCGGCCAAGCCTTCGGCAGCAGAATCGTACGCGCACCTGTGCTGATGCACGGCAAGCTGAGCGCGGTCAAGCATACAGGATCGCCTCTATTTGCCGGTATCCCCTCACCTTTCCGGGCAACTCGCTATCATTCTTTAGTCGTCGAGCGGGATAACCTACCCGAGGCCTTGGAAATTACCGCGGAGACAGAGGACGGCATCATCATGGGCCTCAGTCATCGCCAGCTTCCCATCCACGGGGTGCAGTTCCATCCCGAGAGCATCGCTTCGGAGCATGGCCACGCCCTGCTTGCCAATTTTCTCGAGATGGCGGGCTCCAAGGTGACTGCCTGATCCCATGGCCGATATCAAACCTCTGATCGCCAAGCTTGCCACCGGCTCGACGCTCACCGAAGATGAGGCTCACGAGGCCTTCGACATCATGATGTCTGGCGACGCGACGCCGTCCCAGACCGGCGCCTTCCTGATGGGCCTACGCGTGCGCGGCGAGACGGTCGACGAGATCACCGGTGCCGCCAAGGCCATGCGGTTGAGGGCACTGGTGGTCAATGCCCCTCCCGACACGGTCGATACCTGTGGCACGGGCGGTGACGCCTCCGGCAGCTACAATGTTTCGACGGGCGCTGCGCTGGTGGTGGCGGCCTGCGGTGTACCCGTCGCAAAGCACGGCAACCGAGCCTTGTCGTCGAAGTCGGGTTCGGCCGACATCCTCACCGCACTCGGCGTCAATATCGAAGCAGATATACCGCTCGTCGAGCGCGCCATCACCGAAGTCGGCATCGGCTTCCTGATGGCCCCGCGTCACCATGGTGCCATGCGCCATGTCGCCGGCACTAGGGTCGAACTCGGCACGCGCACCATCTTCAACATCCTCGGCCCCCTCTCCAATCCGGCCGGCACCGAGCGCCAGGTGATCGGTGTCTTCGACGCCAAATGGCTGCGCCCCGTGGCCGAGGTCCTTGGCAAGCTCGGCTCGAGCCGGGTCTGGGTGGTGCATGGTGATGACGGCATGGACGAGCTGACTACGACTGCCTCGTCCCAGGTCGCGGAACTGAGGGACGGCAACGTCTCCACCTTTTCCGTCACGCCCGAGGATGCCGGACTCACCCGTGCCGCCGCGGCAGCGCTCAAAGGCGGTGATCCAAAGGAGAACGCGGCGGCCTTGCGCGCGGTCCTTGACGGCGAGGTCAGCGCCTATCGCGACATCGTGCTGCTCAACGCGGCCGCGGCACTGGTGGTCGCGGAGCGGGCGGCGAATCTTGCTGAAGGCGTCGCCCAGGCTACGGCGGCCGTGGATGGCGGCAAGGCACGCGAGGTGTTGGCCAAGCTTGTCGACATCACCAACGGCAGCGCCTGATGAGTGACGTGCTAGCCCGCATCTGTGAGAATAAGCGGGCACATATCCGCGCTCGCAAGGCGGAACAGCCGTTGCCGAAACTGCTTGCCAAACTGCCGTCCGCAGCGCCGCCACGCAATTTCGTCGGCGCGCTCGATGCCGCCGCTACAGAAGGCATCGGCCTGATCGCGGAGATCAAGAGGAGTTCACCAAGCAAAGGTCTGATCCGGACCGATTTTGATCCCCCCGCCCTTGCCCGCGCCTACGCCGACGGTGGCGCAAGCTGCCTTTCAGTACTCACCGATACGCCCTATTTCCAGGGTGAGGACGCCCATCTCAGCACGGCGCGTGATGCCGTCTCACTGCCTGCCCTACGCAAAGATTTCATGCTCGATCCCTACCAGGTGATCGAGGCTCGACTTCTCGGTGCTGACTGCATACTGCTGATTATGGCGGCGCTCGGCGATGGTCAAGCGAAGGAGTTGGAAGCCGCAGCGATCGAGGCCGGCATGGCGGTCCTTATCGAGATCCATGATGCCGCCGAGTTGGAGCGGGCGCTGGCCCATCTCGACAGTCCCTTGATCGGGATCAATAACCGTAATCTCAAAACCCTTAGTGTGGATATCGCGACGACCGAGCAATTGGCGCCACTTGTCCCCCAAGGGCGCCAGGTAGTCTGCGAGAGCGGCATCGCCAGCCCGGCCGACATCGCGCGCATGCGACGCGCCGGGGTATATCGTTTTTTGATCGGGGAATTTTTGATGCGCCAAGACGAGGTGACGACCGCGGTACGCGCGCTACTAACGCCAGAAAAGGTAACCTAAGATGGCCGACTTCACCCATTTTGACGCCGACGGCAAGGCTATGATGGTCAATGTCGGCGCCAAGGACGTGACTGAGCGGATCGCAGTCGCGGGTGCCCGCGTGTTGATGGCGCCCGAGACGCTGCGCATGATCATGGCCGGCGATCACAAGAAGGGCGATGTGCTTGGCGTAGCGCGCCTCGCCGGCATCATGGCGGCCAAGCGCACGCCCGACCTGATTCCGCTCTGCCACCCGTTGACCCTAACCCTGGTGGCGGTCGATTTGGAATGCGTCGAAGCGGACAACGCAGTCGATATCACCGCGACCTGCAAGCTCAAGGGCCGGACCGGCGTGGAGATGGAAGCGCTGACCGCGGCGTCCGTCGCCGCGCTCACCATCTATGACATGTGCAAAGCCGTCGACAGGGGCATGCGTATCAGCGAAATACGATTGCGCCACAAGTCCGGCGGCAAATCAGGAACTTACAATGCCGACTAACTTGATACCCGTCGCCGACGCCCTTGCCAGGGTGATCGGTGCCATACCCCTATTGCCTGCTGAACAGGTGCCCGTCGCCGAAGCGTTGGGGCGCGTCGTCGCCGAGACGGTGGTCTCACGACGCACCCAGCCGCCGGCCAATGTCTCGGCCATGGACGGTTATGCAGTGCGCGTCGCTGATGTGAAAGAGGTTCCAACCACGCTCACCCGCATCGGCGAATCCGCGGCGGGTAGCGCCTATGGTGGCAGCGTCGGGGCTGGTGGAGCGGTACGCATCTTCACAGGTGCGCCGGTACCGGCAGGCGCCGACTGCATCATCATCCAGGAGGATACCGAGGCCGATGGTGACCGGGTCATAGTCAAGGAAGCTGGGCGTCCGGGACGTCACATCCGCCTCGCCGGGCTCGATTTTCGCGACGGTGACGTGGGTATTGAGGCCGGCACGCTGCTGACAGCGCGGCACCTGGCGCTTGCAGCCGCCATGAACCGGCCCTGGCTCGCAGTGCGCCAGCGCCCACGCGTCGCCATTCTGGCCACCGGTGACGAGATCGTCATGCCGGGAGATCCCATTGGCGAGAGCCAAATCGTGAGCTCTAATTCGCTCGCCTTGGCAGCCGTAGTCTCCGCCTGCGGTGCCGAGCCCATAGTGTTGGGTATCGCGCCCGACGATGCCGACACGCTCGGCGCCATGGCTGAGGGCGCGACCGGCAACGACATGCTAGTGACCACCGGCGGCGTCTCAGTCGGCGATCACGATCTCGTCGCCAAGGTGCTCGGCGAGCAAGGTCTCAACATTGACTTCTGGCGCATCGCCATGCGCCCCGGAAAGCCGCTGTTGTTCGGTAACCTGCTCGGCACACCATTCCTCGGCCTGCCAGGCAATCCTGTCTCGGCGCTGGTCTGTGCCCTAGTCTTCCTGCGCCCATCTCTGATTGCAATGCAAGGCATGACCGCCACCGACGATTTTCGCCAGGCACGCCTCACCGCACCGTTGCGCGCCAACGACCAACGCCAGGACTATCTGCGCGCCAAGCTGCGCCACGGCAAAGACGGCGCACTCAAAGTCGAGGCGTTCACGGTTCAGGACAGCTCCATGCTGTCCGCCCTGGCAGACGCCGACGCCCTGATCCTGCGCCCGCCCCATGCGCCCGCAGCCGAAGCCGGCGACATGGTTGACGTCTTGATGTTCCCAGGCGGTATGGTGACCTTCTGAGTTACTTGACAGGCAAGCGGAACCAAACTAGAACATGTGCCAACGTTTCGGTTTTGTTCTAGATATTGTGGCGGTGATGTCATGTTGACCCGCAAGCAGTACGATCTGTTGCTCTTCATCAATCGGCGGCTTGAGGAGAACGGCATCTCGCCCTCCTTCGAGGAGATGAAGGAGGCGCTTGGACTGCGCTCCAAATCCGGTGTACATCGGCTGATCACCGGGCTGGAAGAGCGCGGCTTCATTCGTCGCCTACCGCATCGGGCTCGTGCACTGGAAGTGCTAAAGGCGCCAGAGGAGTCGGGCGCTGCAGCCAAAGCGACGCAGGAGGCGTCCGCTAACGTAGTGCGCCCCAATTTTGCCAGTAAACCTGTCGCCGCTGAGGCTTCGGCCGTGGCCCTACCCCTGTTCGGCCGCATCGCCGCGGGCACGCCGATTGAGGCCCTGAGCGAGCCCGAGCGCACCGTTGATATCCCACCCTCCATGCTTGGCCGAGGCGAGCACTATGCCTTGGAGATCGCCGGCGATTCGATGATCGATGCGGGCATCCGAGACGGCGATGTAGCGGTCATCCGGCGCAGCGACACCGCCGACAACGGCGATATAGTCGTAGCCTTGCTCGACGATCACGAGGCCACCCTCAAACGCCTACGCCGCAAGGGAAAGTCGGTGGCACTCGAGCCGGCCAATGCAGTCTACGAGACGCGTATCTTCGGGCCTGACAGGGTCAAAGTCCAAGGTCGTCTCGTCGGCCTTATTCGCCACTACTGAGATCGCGCGCTCCTTGGGCAGCGACCGTGCTTCTCGGCTGCCCGGCAAACGAGGCACTTCAGCCCCGCCGCACAGCCGTAGCGCGTGGGCGCCGGGGCACCGAATATCGAAACGGTCTATGAACGGCCCGCCGCTGCAGGCGCAACGTACCAAAACCAAGCTCACCGGCAGATCGGCACTCGCGCAAACCTCGGCGATCGCGCGTGGACCTTTGATAGGCGCGACGGTTGGCCCGCCACAGGCAGGTCTCGCCGACAAACTGGGAGACCCGAGTGCTCGACAGCACCATAAGCCCGTCATCGCTGAGCAGGAAAATTCTAAGATCCGATAACTTGACGCAGTCCAACTTCCTCGTTCGCAATTAGGCGTTCGCCCCCGCAACGCGAGTATGCTAGGTAGCGCGCGCCTTTGCCATCGCCTCTCGGGGGCCATGACCATGACCGTCGTCACCCGTTTCGCTCCCTCACCCACCGGCTTTCTGCATATAGGCGGGGCGCGGACAGCCTTGTTCAACTGGCTCTTTGCGCGCCATCATGGCGGCCGCTTCCTGCTGCGCATCGAGGATACTGACAGCGCGCGCTCGACCAAAGCGGCGGTGGAAGCCATTTTTAACGGTTTGCGCTGGCTTGAACTCGATTGGGATGGCGAGCCTGTGCACCAAGCTACCCGTGCCGAGCGCCACGCCAAGGTCGCGGCCGGTCTGCTTGACACGGGCCTTGCCTATAGCTGCTACTGCACACTGGAGGAGTTGGCTAAGATGCGCGAGGAAGCGCGCGCCGAGGGTCGTGCACGCCTCTATGACGGGCGCTGGCGCGACCGCGATCCGAGCGCAGCCCCGCCCGATATTCGACCAGTGATCCGCTTCAAGGCGCCGCTCGAGGGCGAGACGGTGATCGAGGACAGCGTGCAGGGCCGCGTCAGCCAAAGCAACGCCCAGCTTGACGACATGATATTGATACGCGCCGACGGCACACCTACTTACATGCTATCGGTGGTAGTCGACGACCACGACATGGGCATCACGCATGTCATTCGCGGTGACGATCACCTGAACAACGCTTTTCGCCAGACGGGACTCTACTGCGCACTTGGCTGGGAGCCCCCGATATTCGCACATATGCCGCTAACCCACGGCGCCGATGGGGCCAAATTATCGAAACGCCACGGCGCGCTCGGCGTCGATGCGTACCACGACATGGGCATACTACCCGAGGCCATGCGCAACTATCTGCTCAGGCTTGGCTGGTCGCATGGTGACGACGAGATCATCTCGACCGAGCAGGCCATCCAATGGTTCGACCTCGACGGCATCGGCCGCGCTGCCGCCCGCTTCGACATGACCAAGCTCGAAAGCCTCAACGGTCACTACATCCGTGAGGCCGAAGACGACCGCCTGCTGGCGCTGGTGCTGCCACTCATTGTGGGCAATATCAACGACGCAGGCCGGGCCAGGCTGCTGGCCGGCATGGCAGGTCTCAAGCCCCGCGCCATCACGCTGTTAGCGCTGGCAGAGGCGGGGCGCTTTTACGCGATCGGAGAAACGCCCGCGATGTCGGACAAGGCAGCAAAGTTGCTCGACGCAGAAGCCCGTGGCAGACTCGGTGCTCTGGCAAAGGAGCTTGCAGCACTTCCCAACTGGGACGAGGAGTCGCTGGAGATTGCGGTGCGCGGGTTTGCCGAGGCGCAGAAGCTCAAGCTCGGCAGGATTGCCCAGCCCCTGCGCGCGGCGCTTACAGGTAGCACTACTTCGCCCGGCATGTTCGAAGTTCTTGCCGTTCTGGGTCGCGAACAGACCTTGGCGCGACTCTCCGAGATAGCAGACTAACGACCGTATAGAAAAGTGTCAGCAAGACCGCCTAGGCCATGCGTATCCAGCTCCGCATAGCCGTAACGCGAGCACACCACAAGCTTATCGATCGCCACAAGTAACGCCAGATCGCAAGACGTGCCAGGGACCACTATATCAAGAACCGAGTTATCAATGATCGCGGCAAGCAGCGTTACCGGTGGAGCGTCGCCTTGTATGCCTCAACTACGTGAAAGTCGGGGGTGCCTATTTAGGTGTTGCCGCGAATTCTCATACCACATAAGGACCCGCTCCGCTTCATGATTTGCGTTTTCGAAGAGGCCCGTATCGCCGTCACCGCGGAGGGGCTCCCTTCGAGCCACGATTTGAAGGCCACCTGCGCACGCTTTATAGCGTCGACGAGGATACCATTGAGCGCGCCTTTTATCGTATTGAATCCGAATTTTTTTAGTGATGTATTATATTAATAAAAAATGATAATTAATTATAACTAATAATAATTATTTCATTCTTATATTTCATAATCTCTGTTGAAATTTGCCAATTCTTGGGCGAGTTAGTATGTTCCAGACCCCGCGCGCGGGCCTTTCCTGGCCGGCCGTCCCAGCCAACAGAAAAAGGATTCTTTAATGGCAGAGCAGGCCGCCATATCGCGAGTCGCGGGAAGCGTCACATTGACCGACACCGAAACCGGCAAACTCGTTGAATTACCCGTGATCAAGGGGACAATTGGGCCGGATGTCATTGATGTGCGCCGGCTCTACGCCGAGACCGGCCGCTTTACCTACGATCCGGGCTTCACTTCGACCGGCAGCGCTGAATCCGCCATCACCTATATCGACGGTGAGGCGGGCATCCTGTTACACCGCGGCTATGCGATCGAGGAGCTAGCTGAGAAATCCGACTTTATGGAGGTTGCATACCTGCTGCTAGACGGCGAGCTCCCCTCCACCAAGGAAAAGGAGACGTTCGTGCACAACGTCTCTTACCACACCATGATCCACGAGCAGCTGACCCACCTCTATCGGGGCTTTCGGCGCGACGCACACCCGATGGCGGTGCTGATTGGCGTGGTCGGCGCCATGTCGGCCTTCTACCACGACGCCATGGACATCAATGATCCGCGCCAACGCACGATCATCTCACACCGCCTAATCGCCAAAATGCCGACGATCGCAGCCATGGCCTACAAATTCTCGATCGGTCAACCCTTCATTTATCCGCGCAACGACCTAAGCTATGCAGAGAACTTTCTGCACATGCTATTCGCAGTACCAGCCGAGGAATACGAGGTCAATCCGGTGCTGTCGCGCGCCGTCGACCGCATTCTCATCCTGCATGCGGATCACGAGCAAAACGCCTCGACCTCAACAGTGCGCCTCGCCGGCTCGTCTGGTGCCAACCCCTTTGCCTGCATTGCTGCCGGCATTGCCTCGCTGTGGGGGCCGGCCCACGGAGGCGCCAACGAGGCAGTGCTGCGCATGCTCGAGGAGATCGGCGATGTCAGCCGTATCTCCGAGTTCATCGCCCGCGCCAAGGACAAGAATGATCCCTTCCGCCTGATGGGCTTCGGCCATCGAGTCTACAAGAATTACGATCCGCGTGCGTCGGTAATGCGGGAATCGGCCCACGCGGTGCTAGCCGAGCTCGGCGTGCAAGACGAGCCGTTGCTCAAGCTTGCCATGGCGCTGGAGAAGCTAGCGCTCGAGGACAAGTACTTCGTCGATCGCAAGCTGTTTCCCAACGTCGATTTCTATTCCGGCATCATCTTGCGTGCCATGGGCATCCCGGTGGACCTGTTCACGGTGATATTCGCCGTGGCGCGGACTGTCGGTTGGGTCGCCCAGTGGAACGAGATGATCGAAGACCCGAGCCAAAAGATAGGTCGCCCGCGCCAGCTTTATGTCGGCGCAGCGCAGCGCGCCTGGGTGCCGATAGAGCAGCGCTGAAATCAGCGCTCGATAAGCTCTATCTTGTAGCCGTCTGGATCTTCAACAAAGGCGATTACGGTCGAGCCATGCTTCATTGGCCCCGGCTCGCGCACTACCTTGGCGCCCGCTTCCGACAGCGCCTGACAGGTTCCATAAATATCGGGCACACCAAGCGCTACGTGCCCGTAGCCACTGCCAAGATCGTAAGGCCCGTCCTGATCCCAGTTCTGGGTCAACTCAATCGCGCTATGGCTTTCCTCAGACCCATAGCTGACAAATGCCAGAGTAAAACGCCCGCCCGGGAAGTCAGTCTTCCGCAGCAAGTCCATACCCAGTAAACGGGTGTAGAAATCGAGCGACGCATCTAGGTCCTTAACTCGGATCATCGTATGCAGCATCCGCGGTTGGACTGCCTCAGCCATTCTCCGTCTCCTATCGGGTAGTTCGCGCGGCAATAACGTCGAGCACGGCATGCGCGGCGCGTTCGCTAGGGTTGGCGCTGCCCCCAAGCAAGTTTAGCGCCTTATCGAAGGCCGCAATTTGCGTCTCTCGCGCCTCCGCATCAACCAGTAATTTCTCGGCCTCGGTGACAAGAGCCATCGCCGTGCAATCTTCCTGAATAAGTTCCGGAATGATCCCCTCATCAAGTGCCAAATTGACCAGACTAATGTGAGGGATACGCACCAAACACCTAGCGATCCAGATGGTCAACGGTGCCATGCGATAGCCTACCACCATGGGCGTGCGCGTCGCAGCCAACTCCACCGACACCGTGCCAGAAGCGGCGATGGCGGCATGCGAGGCAGCGAAGGCATCGGCACGCTCGCTGGAATCGGTAACCGTAGTAGGCACCTCCCAGTTTGCGGTGGTGGCGGTCACAACTGCGCTAGTGGCAGGCACCGTCACCACGACGCCTTGCAAGTCTTCGATGCGCCCAGCAAGCTGGTGCAGCGCGGCACCGAAGATCGGCAGTAGGCGGCGGACCTCACCCATGCGGCTACCCGGCAAGACGGCTAGAAGCGGAACATCTGGCGAAATATTGTGTCTTTGGCGAAAAGTGACGCCATCGCTTGGTGGCGCCTCAGCGACGGCCGGATGACCGACGAATGTGCAGGCAAGACCGTAGCGCGTAAAATAGGCTGGCTCCCACGGCAACAGTGTCAACAAATGATCGTACAAGGCCGCCACGCGCAGCGCACGGCCCCGCCTCCAAGCCCAGACGCTCGGTGCCACATAATGGATCAGCGGGATGCCGCTACCCTTGAGCCGCTTGGCAAGACGAAAGCAGAACCCCGGCGCATCAATGGTGACAACAACAGCGGGCCTCATCTCGCGGACGGCGCGCTCCGTCTCTGCTATTCGGCGCAGCAATTGCGGCGCCCGCGGCAACACCTCAACCAACCCCATGACGGACAGTTCCTGCATGGGGAAAAGGCTCTCGAGCCCTGCCGCGGCCATTGCCTCGCCGCCGATGCCGGCAAAGCGCACATTACTGTCCGTCATCTTCTTTAGCGCCGTCAACAAGCGCCCACCGAGAAGATCGCCGGACGGCTCACCAGCAACCAGAAAGACAAGCGGACCCTCTTCGATGCTCACACCGATGCGTCGATACCGACCACGAATAGGCCGGCGTCGTTAGCGAATTGTACCACCCTCATCTGTTCCAAAACCAAGGTCGCACCGGCCTCAACCGCGATACCGGCGAGCCGGGCAGTGACCGCACCCTCTACCGTGTGTGGGCCAATCGTCGGCATATCGATGCGCTTGTCCTGGCCGCGCTTGCAGCATTTGACGAGCACACCACCGCCGCCGTCACGCTTCAGTCCCTTGCAGCGAGCGAGCATAGCATCGGTGCCTTCGATAGCCTCGACCGCCAGCACGATGCCCTGCTGCACAACGGCTGCCTGCCCCACATCGATCTCGCTGAGGGCACGTACCACGGCTATGCCACGGGCGATATCGGCCTCGTCGGACTTGCCGGGTCGCGACCCGGCGATCATACCGGGCATCGCCAGCAAGTCCGGTAGGACATCATGTGCACCGAGAATACGAAAACCCTCGCCTTCCAGCTCGGCCAGCACGGTGGTCAAAATGGCATCGTCACCTTGGCCAGCTGCCATAAGCTTTGGCAGCAGTGTCATACCACGCCAATCCGGGCGCAGCGAGGACAGGGATGGGCGTGCAATGTGCCCTGCTAAAACTAGCTCTTCCGCACCTACCTTCTTGAGCGTATTGATAGTACCACCAACGGCGGCAAGTCGCTGCCAAGTGTGACCTACGCCTTCCACCGTCGTTGCGTCAGTGATGCCGTCAAAAGCGATGACATAAACCGGCCGCTCAGCGCTCAGGCAGGCCTCAACGATCTGCCTCGGCAAGGGTCCGCCCCCCGCCAGCACGCCCAGCATTATATTAGGCCGCGCGGTCTAGATTGGGCTGGCAGATGGCGCGCGTGCTGTCAGAGCGAATGAATTCGACTATATCCATGACCGGATCAACACCGCTGAATTCCTCAGCCACATCGTCCAGGCGCTCAGCCATCGTACCTTCCTCCGCAAACAGCAGACGATACGCTTTGCGCAGATCGTGGATCACGTCACGGGAGAAATTGCGGCGCTTGAGCCCGACGATATTAAGGCCCGAGAGATAGGCCCGGTTGCCCATGACCGAGCCATAGGGAATGACGTCATTCTCCACGCCGCTCATGCCGCCAATCATAGCATGACGGCCAATACGCACAAATTGATGCACAGCGCTCATGCCGCCAAGGACGGCAAAGTCATCGATCGAGACGTGTCCGCCGAGGGTCGCGTTGTTGGCCATGATCACACCGTCGCCAATGAGACAGTCATGGGCCACGTGCACGCCCACCATAAGCAGACAGCGATCGCCGATACGGGTCAGCATGCCTCCACCCTCGGTGCCTGGATTGACGGTAACATGCTCGCGTATCACAGTGTCCGCACCGATTTCGAGGCGCGAGGGCTCACCGCGATATTTTAGATCCTGCGGCCGGTGGCCAATCGAAGCAAAAGGAAAGGCACGCGAACGCGCGCCGATTTTCGTGCGCCCAGTGATAACGGTATGGGAGACGAGTTCAACCCCCTCTCCCAAGCGTACGTCTGCGCCGACAATACAATAAGGACCAATAATGGCACCATCGTCAATATTCGCACCAGGCTCCACGATGGCAGTCGGATGAATATTTACGGGCACGGCGTCACTTCCTCATTGGTACTCAAGATTTATCCATAATCATAGCGGCAATCGTTGCCTCCGCAACCAAATTGTCCTCCACCTTTGCGCAACAACTAAACTTCCAAACGTTACGGCGATTCTGCAAGCGTTTGACCGTAACCAGCATGCTGTCTCCCGGCACCACAGGCTTACGGAAGCGCGCACCGTCTATACTCATAAAATAAACAAGCTTACCCTCGGCATCGGGCCCCAACGTCGCCACCACGAGTAGCGCCGAAGTTTGCGCCATGGATTCAATGATCAACACGCCCGGCATAACCGGTACACCCGGAAAATGGCCCGCAAAATAGGGTTCATTGAAGGTCACATTCTTAAGTCCGGTTGCGGTCGCGCCCGGCACCAGATTCACGATCCTGTCGACGAGCAAGAACGGATAGCGGTGAGGAATCATCTCCATGATCCGCGCCACTTCAATCACAGTGTCCGGAACGGTCTCCATATCGTCCACGGTCTACCCTCCTTTTCGCCCAGAGGTTTTTCCAAGCCGTGCCACAGCCGCCATAGAACGCCGCCATTGGCGAACCGGTTGGGCCGGAATGCCTCCCACCGTCTCGCCGGCCGGGACATCACGCGCGACACCCGATTTCGCGGCGATCGTTGCGCCGGCACCGATCTTAAGATGTCCAGCGATTCCAACCTGTCCTGCTATCACGGTAAAGCTACCGACTTCCGTACTGCCAGATATCCCGACCTGAGCGACCACCACACAGCCGGAACCGAGACGCACGTTGTGGCCGATCTGGACTAGATTATCGATTTTGCAGCCCGCGCCGATCAGTGTATCAGGGCCAGCCCCACGATCAATCGAGCTGTTGGCTCCGATCTCGACATCATCCTCTATGATGACGCGCCCTAGTTGGGGAACCTTCTCGTGGCCTTGCGCAGACATGGCAAAACCGTATCCGTCCTGACCGATGCGCGCGCCAGGATAAAGAATCACACGGTTGCCGACTAGGCAATGACTCAGCGATGCGCAGGCGCCGATATCACAATCATCGCCGACCTCTACGTTACGGCCGATCACGGCATTAGCGCGCACGCGGCAGCCTGAGCCTAGGCAGGCGCCTGGACCGATCACGGCCCCCACATCGACCTGGCATCCTGTTCCAAGTACTGCATCACCGGCAACGTAACTGCCAGCAGCCACACCTGGCGCCTCGATACGAGTCACCGGATAGAAGGCGCTCGCTATGCGAGCGTAGGCGCGATAGGGGTCGTCGCTGATGAGCAAGATCGCGCTATTTGGTGCCCGCTCCCGCACCCTCTCGGCAAGGATGATCGCCCCGGCAGAGGTCCCTGCAAGCGCGCCAAGATATTTCTGATTCTCGAAGAAACTTACATGTTTGGGACCGGCGCTATCGAGCGGCGCCACGTCGCTAAAACTTCGATCCGGATCTGCGTCAGCGGGTAAGGTCGCGTTAGCAATTTTAGCCAACTCGGAAAGTCGTATTGGGGATGGTGCCGGAAAGAAACGAGGATCGGCCATCAGGGGCGGGCTCCCGCCGGGCCTCTACTCGACCGGCGGTGTGGTAGGGACCGAGGTCACCTCGGCATTGAGCTGTTCCAGTGCCTGCTCGGAAAATTCCAGGTCCGTGGCCATCAGCAACAACTGCGACTTATCAAGAACGAGGCCGAGAGCTAATTCGTCAGCAATACGGGCTATGATCTTGAGCGTTTCGACTTGAACCCTTTGCATGCCATAGGCAAGGCTCTCCTCTAGCTGGCGATTGCGCACGCCCACCTCGCGCTGGAGGGCTTCGACGGCCTTGGTGAACTCGAGCTCACGTTCAGTAAACGCTTCTGGGGACAGTATCGTTCGTTGGCGTTCCAACTCCTGCTGTTGTTCGCGTAAGGCATTTTCCCGAGCGCCTATATCTTGGCGATATTGCGTTTGGCGACTCTCGATTTCGACTCTAACCTTCTCCGCCGCGACAGATTTCTGCAGGATACGCTGCAAGTCGACAACGCCGATTCTGGGTGTGCGGTCATCATCCTGTGCCACGACCGAGTGCACGCCAAGCAGAATGATCGTAACCGCAACAAGGGATGCGCTCAGTCGCGCACCAAGTATCCGTATCATGACGAGGTTTCCAAATGAATACGTTGCATTAGCAAGATTTAACATGGATTTCAGAAAACAGAGCCGAATCCAAAGCTGAGAATCTCAGTATCGTCGAAAGATTCCTTGACCACAGCTTTAGTAATATCGATCCGAACAGGTCCAAAGGGCGAGGCCCAGGATAGCCCAGCACCCATACTCACGCGCAACGACCCCGTGTCGCTGACAGTAGATGCTGCGTTATCCACTTCTGTCAAGCTGCCCGCAATGGAAAAGACCCTGCCTTTGATACCGAGCTCGTTCGGCAGGCCGATCGGGAATCCAAGCTCCAAGGTGCCTTTGTACATCAAGTTGCCGCCAACTGCGCTGTCAACCGAAAGGTCCCGTGGACCGACGCCCGATGGGGCAAATCCGCGGAAGCTATTGCCGCCGAGGAAGAAGCGCTCGCCGACCTCTATGTTGTCGCCGGTGGTGGGAAAAATGTAAGCAAACTCGGCCAAGCTAGAGGCGGTCAGGTCGTCCCAAGGCGTGTAGTAGTAGCCAACACCCGCCGACTGCGAGAAGTAGTTCTTATCGCCGCCTATCCCAGCCAAAGAGGTGGACATGCGAGCGAAATACCCTTCTGTCGGATCGACGTTTCTGTTACGGCGGTCGTACATCAAGGTCTGGTTAAGGCGAGATATTAGGCTCTCTCCCGCCTGTTCCTTGACCGTCGCCGAAGCATCACTGTCAGCAATGATCTCTTCGTTTGCCAGGGTATAGCGAAGAGTCTGCAACAGATATTCGGCCAACGGATAGCCAGACCGCAAGGCGAAGCCGACGTCACGTTTGTTAAATGCGCTATTCTGATACTCGCGTTCCCGCCGAAAGATATCGAACCCAGCCGCGAATTCCCGATTCAGAAAATACGGCTCGGTGAAGCTGAAGTCCAGGTCCTGCGTGACAGCTGAAATCACGAACTGCAGCGAAATATCTTGCCCTCGGCCGAGCAGATTACGCTCGCGAACACCGATCGAGCCGGTCGGCCCTTCGGTCGAGGAGAAGCCCCCGCCAAAGGTCACCTCGCCTGTCGATTGTTCCTCAACATCCACATTGATCACAGCCTGGTCAGGCGCGTCTCCCGGTTGGTCGTTGATGTCGACACGCGAGAAGAAGCCGAGATTCTGAATCAGCGTCCGTGAGCGGCGGATGCGCGCAGTATTGAACGCATCGCCTTCGGCAAGGCGGACATTGCGCCGGATTATGCGATCGAGCGTGCGCACATTACCAGTAATATCGATGCGCTGGACATAGACCCTATCGCCCTCGCGGATGCGGTAGTCAACATCAATGGTAAGATCGTCGTGCCGTCGCACCACATCAGGTTGGATATCGACGAAGGCAAAACCTTGGCTACCGATTTCTTCGGTGAGGTCCTCGATAGTCTCCTCGACGGCCTCGGCATTATACCAGTCGCCGGTTTCCGTGCCGACATCGTTTTCGATAGTGGCCACATCGAATTCCAACAGCTCGTTGACTAGGTTCACATTGCCGAAGCGGTAGCGCTCACCCTCGCCGATCGTGAAAGTCACGAAGAAGTTGCTACGATCGGGCGCAAGCTCGGCTACAGCGCCGGTAACGTGGAAATCGGCGAACCCCTCTTTCAGATAGAAGCGCCGCAACAGCTCGCGGTCGAAGCTGAGGCGGTCTGGGTCATAGGAATCACTGCTGCTGAAGAAACGCCACCAGCGCGTCTGCTTGCTCTCAATCACTTCGCGCAGGGTCGAATCGCTGAAATTCTTGTTGCCGATAAACACGATGCGTTGCACACCGCTTAGTGCCCCTTCGTTGATTTCAAAGATCAAGTCGACGCGGTTCTGGGCCTGCTGAACTACTTTTGGCTCGATGGTGGCGGCGAAACGACCGCTGCGGCGGTAGACGTCGCGCAGGCGCGCCACGTCACTCTGCACCCGAGTGCGCGTGTAGACCGTACGCGGGCGCAATTGAACTTCGCCCGATAGTACGTCGTCCTTGATGCGGCGATTACCCTCGAAAGCCAGCCGGTTGACAATCGGATTCTCGATCACGTGCACAATCAGGGTGCTGCCTTCGCGCACCAACTTAACGTCGGCAAACAGCCCGGTGCCAAAAAGCGACTTCAGTGATTCGTTTGTCCGGATATTGTCGAAGCGGTCGCCGGTGACCAGCTTCATGTATGAGATGACCGTGGCACTCTCGATGCGCTGGTTACCTTCGACACGTATAGCTCGGATCAAATCGGCCGGATCCGAGGTCTGGGCCAGTGCCAAACCAGAGATTTCCAACGATACTGCGATAGCAGACCCCAAGATACAGGCTTGCCAGCGAGCCAGCACGCTCCCCCACCTCGGCATGTTTTCTAGCCCACCAACCTACTGAAGAACTCAAGCACCGACGGCCGACTGAGATCGTTGACCGTAACCACTAACATGAGTGTTACCACAACCGCCAAGCCCACCATATACCCATATTCCTGAGCCCGAATGCTCAACGGTCTACCGCGCACCGCCTCGACCGAATAGAAGACCAAATGACCGCCATCCAGAAGCGGTATTGGAAACAGGTTGATCAACCCCAGCGACGCTGACAGTAGAACAATGAAATGCACGACGGCGAGGAATCCGGCTTCCGCGCTCTTACCCGACATCTGGGCGATCATAATAGGTCCACCGAGTTCGCTAGAATCGCGCTTGCCGATGACCACCTCGACCAAGCCTTGCAACGAACGGCTGACCAAGCCGTAAGTATCAACCACTGCCGCCGGCACTGCCGGAAAAGGCGACATCTTGATATATTCGCGCGCCGCAACGCTGATCCCCAACCGGCCGACATTGTGCATATTGCCGAGCGAATCCTCATACTCGAAAACACGTGGCGTGACATTCAGCCGTATCCGCTCCCCATCTCGCTCGATGGTCATGACCATAGCCACGCCCGGCGAGAACATGACGATATCGCGCAGCACCTCGAAGCGCTCGATGATCCGGTCGTCTATGCCGACGACGCGGTCACCAGGTTGGAAGCCTGCTTCGGCTGCGGCGGAGTCGGGTAATACCGTATCGACTACGGCCGGCGTATAACCGCGTCCGACGAAGACGAACATGACGCTAAGCAGTACGATCGAGAGCACGAAGTTGGCCATCGGCCCAGCTGCGACGATCGCCGCACGCTGACGCAGCGGTTTGTGGTGAAAACACAACGCCTTATCCTCAAGACTCATTCCCTTGGTTTCGGCGCCCGGATTGCTGATCACGGAATCATCGCCGAAAAATCGCACATAGCCGCCAAGCGGGAAAAGGCCGACCTTCCAGCGGGTACCGTGCTTATCGGTGCGGCCGAACAGCTCCCGACCAAAACCCACCGAGAAGACCTCCACGCGCACGCCACAGAGCCTAGCCGCCCAGTAATGCCCGAACTCGTGGATGAACACCACGACAGTCAGAACGATCAAGAATGCTAGGGTGGAGTGACCAAAATCGACTGCTATTTCCATGGTCTACCGTTGTAATATCGATATCCGGCCAAGCGCAAACACCCTCAGGCTCTGTTGATAAATCCTGCGGCCACGCGCCGGGCCGCGCTGTCTATCGCATCGACGTCCTCGAGCGAGGACACGGCACCCGGATCGAGAGCCTGCAAAGTGCGTTCGACCGTAGCAATAATATCTAGGAAGCCGAGGCGCTCATTCAAGAATCCCTGTACGGCAACCTCGTTGGCGGCATTCATCGCGGTGGCGAAGCCGCTGGGACTGCGCAGGGCAGCCGCCGCAAGTCTCAGTGCCGGAAAGCGCGTCTCGTCCGGAGCTTCGAAGGTAAGGCTGGCAATATCAACCAAGTTAAGCCGTGGCACCGGTACTTCCATGCGCTGCGGCCAGGCCAGGCTGTAGGCGATGGGCGTGCGCATATCGGGCGAACCCAATTGTGCCAGTACGGAGCCGTCACAATAGCCTACCATGCTGTGCACTACCGATTGCGGGTGGATCAGCACCTCGATCTGCCCAGCCGATATGGGGAATAGATGCAGGGCCTCGATCATCTCCAGGCCTTTGTTCATCATGGTGGCGGAGTCAACCGAAACCTTAGCGCCCATATCCCAATTCGGATGAGCGACCGCCTGCTTTGGGGTCGCCATCGCCATCGCTGCTGTATCGGCCTTGCGGAACGGCCCGCCCGATGCCGTAAGGACGATCTTCTCGACGCGCTCCGGCTGATCAAAATCGAACACCTGAAAAATTGCGTTGTGCTCGGAATCGACCGGCAGCAAGGTCGCGCCATGGTGTGCCACCTCGCCCAGCATAAGCTCGCCGGCACAGACCAAGCACTCTTTGTTGGCGAGCGCCACCGTGGCCCCGCGCCGCACGCTGGTGAGGATCGGCGCTAGACCAGCAGCCCCGACAATCGCCGCCATGACGCGCTCAGCAGGCATGTCGGCGGCTTCCAGCAGGCCACTCGCTCCTGCAGCACTTTCAACACCGGTGCCAGCCAAAGCCACCTTCAGCTCAGAATAAAGGCCCTCGTCGGCGATCACAGCCAGTCTCGGCCGCAGACGCCGCGCCTGCTCCGCCAATCTGTCCACATTGCGATTGGCGGTAATAGCCTCAACCACGTAACGCTCGCGCTCAGCCTCGATCAGGCCCACGGTGCTACAGCCCACCGAGCCCGTTGAGCCCAGTATCGTAATGCTGCGCACCTCATGGGCGCTGTCGACGCCCACCATTACCATGAGCGGGCCTCGCCATTTGCGACTAGTAACAGAAAGGCCAGTGCAGGCGTCGCTATCATCATGCCGTCGACCCGGTCGAGCAGACCACCGTGGCCGGGAATCAGACTGCCGGAATCCTTCACGCCGCGGCGGCGCTTGAGCCAAGATTCGAACAAATCACCGACCTGGGCCAATACGGCTAAGCCAGCCGCGGTAAGTACCGGTCGAACAGCTGGGCTAAGGCCAAGAACCGCTGCGACGGCAACACCGGCCACCGCCGCCAAAACCATACCGCCGAGTAGGCCGGCCCATGTCTTCGCGGAGCTAAGCCGCGGCGCCAGGCGTGGCCCGCCGAGCGCACGCCCGAATGCATAGGCGCCGACATCCGTTGCCCACACCACCGCCAACAGCCAAACCACCGACGCCAGGCCGGTTTCCGGCTGCTGCCGCAACCAAATCAAAGCCAGGCACGGCAGCCCAACATAGACGGAGCCCAGTGCCGAAAGCCTAGCTCCAGAACGCGTTACCAGGATTGCTGCGATTAGCAACGGCAGCAACGCAAACAGCGGCTCCGCGAAGGTCATCAGCCCGATCGCGCCCACGACCGCGGCCGAGACCGTTACGGCTGACGAATCCGCCATCAAAGCCTGCCACTCATAGGCCATCACGATAGCCGCCAGCATGACGAGCGCAGAAAATGCCAGGCCGCCCAGCCAAACCAATCCCAAAACCAGCGGCGCAAGCACACCCGCCGCCACGATGCGGGTTCGCAACTCGCTGCCAACCGTCACGTCAGCAGCCCGCCCCACCATAGCGGCGTTCGCGACTGCGATATTCGCGTATCGCGGCGATCAGTTCTTCAATGCCGAAATCGGGCCACAAAACGGGTGTAAAAACGAGCTCAGCATAGGCACACTGCCAGAGTAAAAAATTGCTCAACCGATGCTCACCGGAGGTACGGATGATCAGGTCCGGGTCGGGCAGCCCACGAGTATGAAGGTGCGCTTCGAACACGTCGGCTGTCACGTCATCGGGGCGTAACGCGCCGGAGCCGACGGCCTCCCCGATCGCTCGCGCAGCGCCAATAATCTCGTTGCGACCACCGTAGTTGAGCGCGACCGTCACCGTTAGCGCTTCGTTGTCCTTGGTCTGGCGTTCCGCATCCCCGATGAGCGTCTGGATATCATCGTCCAAAGCGGCGCGATCGCCGATCACTTTCAATTTGACACCGTTCTTACAAAGATCCTCTAATTCGCGCCTCAGATAGAGCCTGAGAAGCTCCATCAGGTCGCTCACCTCGTCGGCGGGGCGCTTCCAGTTCTCCGATGAAAACGCATAGAGGGTCAGATAAGCTATACCAAGGTCGATGCAATTTCGGACTGCACTGCGCACGGCATCGGCCCCGCGATTGTGCCCAGCGACCCGCGGTAGCCCGCGGCTCGCCGCCCAGCGCCCGTTGCCGTCCATTATGATTGCCACGTGGCGTGGCGGCGGCGATGATGCCAGATGCGTAACAGCGCGTGCCATATCCTCAAGGATTCCCGATTCTTATTCCGGCGGCGTCGCAGCCAAGATCATCATACGCGCAGGACGTCCTGCTCCTTGCTCTCCATGGTCTCGCCGATCCGCGCTATAACCCCATCAGTCAGTTTCTGTACCACGTCCGCCTGCTCGTGATGCTCGTCCTGCGAGATATCGCCCTCGCGTTCCATGCGCTTGAGGGTATCCATGCCATCCCTGCGGACATTGCGCACCGCGACCCGCGCCTCCTCAGCATACTTGTGGGCGACTTTGACCAGCTCGTGACGGCGCTCTTCGGTGAGTTCAGGGATTGGCACCCGTACCAATTGCCCGTCGCTCATGGGATTGAGGCCAAGATCGGCATCGCGAATCGCTGTCTCTACCGCCTTGACCAGTGACTTGTCCCAAACCTGCGCTGTAAGCAAGCGCGGCTCCGGTGCCGAGACCGTGGCCAATTGATCGAGCGGCATTTCCGATCCGTACGCCTCCGCCGTCACATGCTCCAGCAGGCTCGGCGATGCGCGGCCGGTCCGCAATCCCCCATATTCGCGCTTGAGTACCTCCAGGGCACCTTCCATTCGGCGCTCCAAACCCTTGAGATCGAAGCCAGCCATACGCCTATCCTTCTTCGTTGATTACAGTGAACGTCCCGCGGCCGCAGACAACTTCGGGGAACGCCCCAGGAATGTGTATCGAGAATACAAGAATCGGAATGCTGTTTTCACGTGCCAGGGCTATAGCCGCCGCATCCATCACCTTCAGCCCCTCACTCAAGACTCTATCATAGCTTAGTCTGGCAAATCGTTCGGCTAAAGGGTTTTTCTTGGGGTCATCAGAATACACACCATCGACTTGCGTGCCCTTCAAAAGTGCATCACAGCCAAGCTCAGCAGCACGCAATGCCGCGGCCGTGTCGGTGGTGAAGTAGGGATTGCCGGAGCCGGCAGCACAAATAACCACACGCCCCTTCTCCATGTGCCGCGTGGCGCGGCGGCGGATATAGGGCTCGCAGATAGTCTGCATCGGGATAGCGGAAAGCACCCGCGTGGTAACGCCAAGCTCCTCGAGGCAACTCTGCAGGCCAAGTGCGTTTATCACTGTCGCCAGCATGCCCATGCCGTCCGCCGTCACTCGGTCTATCCCCGCCGCCACACCGGCCATGCCCCGGAAAATATTGCCAGCGCCCACCACCACGCAGATTTGTACGCCGGTCCGGTGGACCGCAAAAATATCTTCTGCAATCTGTTGGACGGTTACCGAATCTAGGCCGTAAGGCTGGGCACCCATCAGCGCTTCACCAGACAGCTTAAGGAGTACCCGTTCATACCGCTCGCCGCCCGCAACCGGGGTTGGTTGGGCTTTCTCCGCTTGCTCAGATGCCACCATTTACCCCCATTATCCCGATCGCCACTGGCGCGAAACGGAATCCGCACCTTGGGCCCACAGTATACGCGATGGGGGGGGCGATGGGAGGCCCGATTAGACTCCAGCCTGAGCGGCGACCTCGGCGGCAAAGTCGTCTTCGCCCTTCTCGACACCCTCGCCGAGTTCAAATCGCAGGAACCCTGCGATGGCGATAGGCGCGCCCGCTTCATTGGCGGCAGCGGCAACGGCATCGGCGACCTTTGTCTTGCCGTCTATAACGAAGATTTGCTCTTCGAGCACTACCTCGCCGTAGTAGTTCTTGCGCAGACGGCCTTCAACCATCTTTTCCACCACATTGTCGGGCTGACCCGATTCTTTAGCCTGCTCAGTGAGCAGCGCACGCTCGCGCCCCACCTTTACCGGATCAAGATCGTCACGAGTCAGCGCCTCTGGCCGCGCCGCGGCCACATGCATCGCGAGTTGCTTGCCAAAAGCTACCAGCGCGGCCTGATCGGCTATCGAACTCAGCGCCACGAGAACACCGATCTTGCCGAGATTGGGCATGACACTGTTGTGCATGTAGCTGACGACGGCGCCCTCATCCACCGACAGGCCATTACTGCGGCGCAGCACTAAATTCTCGCCGATGCTGCCAATCAGGTCGGTTAAGCTCTTGGCAACTTCACTCTCGCCAAGCTTTCTCATATCACCGCCGACCTCAAGCGCCGCTCGAGTTGTGGCGCTCACGAAGCCCTGAAAGTCTTCGTTGCGGGCTACGAAATCAGTCTCGGAATTAACCTCCACAACCACACCCTTCGTGCCGCTGACCGCAACGCCGATAAGGCCCTCCGCAGCAACGCGTCCAGCCTTCTTGGCAGCAGCTGCTAGGCCCTTCGTGCGCAACCAATCTACGGCCGCCTCGAAATCGGCCTCCGTTTCGTTGAGCGCCTTCTTGCAGTCCATCATGCCCGCGCCAGTCTTGTCGCGGAGTTCCTTAACCATGGACGCCGTTATTTGCGCCATCTTGCTTACGCTCCCTTTTCCGTGACAGTTTCGCCGACGACTTCTTCAGCCGGCACCACCGCTTCGGAGGATCGTTCTGTCTCGGTCTTGGTCTCTGACTCAGCTTCCGAGGTGGATGCCTTGGCATCACCAACAGCTTCCGCGGTCGACACCTCCTCTTCGGAGGATCGTTCTGTCTCGGTATTGGTCTTGGTCTCTGACTCGGCATCACCAACAGCTTCCGCGGCCGGCGCCTCCGCTTCGGCGGGTTGTTCTATCTTGATCTTGGTCTTGGTCTTGGTCTCTGACTCTGCTTCCGAGGTGGATGCCTCGATCTCCACCGGCAACTCCTCAACCATGCCTTTCTCGCTGGCGCCAACATCGCTGTCTCGGGCCACCAATTCGGCCTGGAGGCCGCCGAGCACCGCCTTTGCGACGAGATCGCAATAGAGGTTAATGGCACGGGTCGCATCATCATTGCCCGGGATCGGGTAGTTGATGCCCTCGGGATCACTGTTGCTATCAACCACGGCAATCACAGGAATGCCAAGTTTCGCAGCCTCGTGCTTGGCAATCTCTTCTTTGTTGGTGTCGATGATGAACAGGGCATCCGGAAGCCCGCCCATCTCGCGGATACCGCCGAGCGTGCGTTCCAGACGATCGCGTTCGCGATTAAGTCTAAGCAACTCTTTCTTGGTCAGGCCACTTCCCTGCTCGTCGAGCTGTTGGTCAAGGGTGCGCAGCCGACTAATCGAGTTCGAGACCGTACGCCAATTGGTCAGCATGCCGCCGAGCCAACGGTGATTGACGAAATACT
This sequence comes from Alphaproteobacteria bacterium, assembly GCA_030739735.1. Taxonomy (NCBI): domain Bacteria; kingdom Pseudomonadati; phylum Pseudomonadota; class Alphaproteobacteria; species Alphaproteobacteria bacterium. Next base: position 23,790 of record JASLYQ010000020.1, read on the forward strand.
GCCCGCAGCGTTTGGCCGCGGAGGCGACCGGCTCCTGCGCCTGGCGTTTGGTACCCACGAAAAGCACGCGCCCGCCCTGCGAAACCACACCCTGAACGAACTCCAGCGCACGGTAGATCATGGGCACGGATTGCTGTAGGTCGATGATATGAACGCCACTGCGCACCCCAAACAGATAGGGATCCATCTTCGGGTTCCAGCGATGGGTCTGATGGCCAAAATGCACGCCGGCTTCCAAGAGCTGGCGCATGGTGAAGGTGGGGACTTCTGCCATGGATCTGTTTCCTTAATCCGGTTGTACCACCGCGAGCCGCAAGCCAGACCGTTAGGCCCGGCACCGGATCAGTGATGCGCTGCGGCGCACCCCCGTTCGCTCGCGTGAGTAATAACGTGCCGCGCGACATACCCCCAACCCGTCGCAATGGCAAGCCCAGAGTGCTACTACCGGCCGATCTCCACCAGGAAGGGCTCCGCGAAGTCGCGCAGCTTAGCCTCGCCAACGCCGTGAACGGTGGCTAACTCGTCATGGGTCTGTGGCTTGCGTGCAGCCATATCGACAAGGGTACGGTCGCTGAAAATAATATAAGCAGGCACACCACGCGCCTTGGCCAGATTGAGGCGCAGAGTCTTGAGCCGAATTAGCAAATCTGCGTCGATATTGGCGAGGGTATCCGGCACCACTTTGCGGGACTTGTGGCCGGCGGCGCGGCGTATTGCGTCCTGACGATACCCGAAGGTCTCGTCGCCACTGAGCAGCGCCCTGCCTTTGGCCGTAATGGTCAGTGCGCCGTGGCCTTGGATATCGATGCGCAAAAAACCGGCCGCGACCAGCTGGCGCATAAATGAGCGCCATTCGGTCTTCTTGCGCGCCGCACCGACGCCGAAAGTGGACAGATCTTGATGGCCGAAGCGTTCGACCTTTTTCGTATACGTGCCGCAGAGAATATCGATGACATGGGCCACTCCGAAGCGCTGACCCATGCGGCGGATGACAGATAGCACCTTGCGGCCGTCCTCACTGCCATCGCTGATGGGCACCGGATCTAGGCAAACATCGCAATTGCCACACGGCGCCGCCGTTTCGCCAAAGTATTCGAGCAGGCTGCGGCGGCGGCATTCCGGTGCCTCGCAATAGGAGATCAGCGCGTCGAGTCGGCGGTGCTCACGGCGCTGACGGCTGTCATCGCTGTTCTCCTGCTCGATGAACATGCGCCGCATGCGGATGTCGTCGAGCCCATATAGCATTTGCGCTTCGGCCGGGTCGCCATCTCGCCCAGCGCGACCGATCTCCTGGTAATAGGCCTCGATGCTGCCAGGCAAATCACAATGAAAGACGAAGCGGACATCGGGCTTGTCTATACCCATGCCGAAAGCGATGGTGGCAACAATGACCACGCCGGGCTCGGTCATAAAGATATTCTGGGACTCATCGCGCGCGCGCTTGTCCATACCCGCGTGATAAGGCAGCGCCAAATAACCTTTGTCAGCCAGATATGCCGCCATCTCTTCCGTCTTACGCCGCGACAAACAATAGACGACGCCGCTCTCGCCGCGATGCTCGGCCATGAAACTGGCGAGCTGGCCCTTCGCGTCACGCCGAGCCGACACCGCAAGGCGGATATTGGGCCGGTCAAAGCCCGAGACAAAGACTCTGCCACCACCGGCGAGAAGTCGTGCTCGAATATCGCCCCGAGTGATCTCGTCCGCCGTGGCCGTGAACGCGGCAATAGGCACGCCAGAAAAACGTGCACGCAGTTCGCCAAGCAGCGCATATTCTGGTCGAAAAGCTGGGCCCCATTGGGAGATGCAATGCGCTTCGTCGACGACGATCAGACACACAGGTAATTTTTCTAGCGCGGCCATCATGCGCTCAGCCATCAGGCGTTCGGGCGCGAGATAGAGAAGCGCTGTCTTGCCCGCCTGAACGCGGCGCCATGCCTCCACGTTATCCTCGCGCAGCCGGGACGAATTGATGGTATCGGCCGCCACCCCGGCAAAGCGCAGGCCTTCGACCTGATCCTGCATCAGCGCGACCAATGGCGAGACCACCACGGTTAGCCCGCCGAGCACCAGGGCCGGCACCTGGAAACAGAGCGATTTGCCGGCACCAGTCGGCATGACGGCTAGCACGTCCTCACCGGCCAGTAGAGTATCGACGACGTCCTCCTGGCCCAGGCGAAAATCCTCAAAGCCGAATATCTCGCTTAGGACATGTCGCTTGTCCGTAGTCATCAAAGGTCGTGCACGTCCACCACACCAGGAACCGCTTTTAGCGCCGCACGCGCAGCTGGACTAACGGCATAGCGGCCCTCGAGATCGATCTTGATCTCGTCGCCGTCATCCACTGGCACCATTAGGCTGAGCTTTCCGGTGCCGTCGCGCTCCCGCTCGACCACGCCCTTGAGCGCCGTCAAGGTAACATCCGAGGCAAGGAATACCTTGTAACCGGCGCAGGCGAGTGCAGCACGATCATCGAGCGCCTCAACCTTTCGCGCGGTCAGACGCGTCTGCTCATCTTCGCGCCGCAGGCCCACCTCAATGCGCAGCATCTGACCCGGCTCGATCAATTCTCGCGCCTCCGCGTAACGGTCAGAGAAAATGGCAACCTCAAACAAGCCGCTCTGATCCGACATCTGCACGAAGGCAAACCGGCCACGCCGAGAATTGCGCTCCTGCTTGCCCAAGACAACTCCAGCCACGGCAACATTGCCGCTCGTTGCCTCGGCAAGACTAGCGAAGGAACTGATGCCAAGCCTTTCCAGATTCCCTGCGTAGGCGTCGAGCGGATGCGCCGATAGATAGAAGCCAAGAGCCTCAAACTCGTTTTGCAGGCGCTCTACCATGGGCCATTCGGCAACCACAGGCAGCGGCGGGTTAGATACGACCGGCCCATCCCCAAACAGGCTTTCTTGGTTACTCGCCTGCTCCTCTCTCATTAAATTTGAGTAGCGCAGCAACAGGTCGGCAGCAGTCACCACTTGCGCCCGGTTGGGATCGAGACTATCAAAGGCGCCAGCCTTGGCTAGGTTTTCCAGCTGCCGCTTATTCAGCGAACGCGAATCGATGCGGTCAGCAAAATCAAACAAGTCCTGGAACGGCCCGTTCGCCTGCCGCTCCTCCACGATCTCCGCCATCGCTGCCGCGCCAACGTTCTTGATCGCCGCCAAGGCATAGCGGATCGCCTCGCCTTCGACGACAAAATCCACGTCAGAGCGGTTTATGTCCGGCCGGTGCAAAGGAATTTTCAGCCGCACCAACTCCTGGCGAAAAATATTGAGCTTATCCGTGTTTCCCCGATCGAGACTCATGGAGGCGGCCATGAACGCAATTGGGTGATTGGCCTTAAGCCAGGCAGTCTGATAGGCTACGATCGCATAGCCGGCCGAATGTGCCTTATTGAACCCATAGCCCGCGAATTTATCAACAAGGCTGAAGACGTAATCGGCCCGCGCTTTGTCGACCCCGCGCATCATAGCACCTGCGGTGAAGGTCTGGCGATGGGCCGCCATCTCGGCCTTTATCTTTTTGCCCATGGCGCGGCGTAGCAGGTCGGCCTGGCCGAGGCTATAACCAGCAAAAACCTGGGCGATCTGCATCACTTGTTCCTGATAAATGATCACGCCGTAAGTGTCCTTGGTGATAGGCGTGATGGTCTCGTGCAGAAATTCGGGTTCCTCGTTGCCGTGCTTGCAACCGATATATTTGGGGATGTTCTCCATTGGCCCGGGGCGAAACAGTGCCACCAGCGCGATGATATCCTCGATATTGTCCGCCCCCGCCTCTCGCAAGAGGTTGCGCATACCTGAGCTTTCAAACTGGAATATGCCCACGGTCTCTCCGCGGCTCATTAAGCCAAAAGTCTTGGCGTCATCGAGCGGCAGATCGTCGATATCCACGGCTATGCCGCCAAGCTCGAGCAGCTGTCGCGCCCGCTCAATCACCGTCAGCGTCTTGAGCCCAAGGAAGTCGAACTTCACTAGGCCCGCCTGCTCGACATACTTCATGTTGAACTGGGTAACCGGCATGTCGGAGCGCGGATCGCGATAGAGCGGTACCAGCTCGTCGAGCGGGCGATCGCCGATCACCAGACCCGCCGCATGGGTTGAGGCATGGCGATAGAGCCCTTCGAGCTGCAGAGAGGTGCGCAGCAACCGCGTGACCTGCGGATCCTCGTCCCTGGCCTCCTGTAGCCGTGGCTCGTCGTCGATGGCTTCCTGCAGCGTAACCGGATTGGCCGGGTTGTTCGGCACCAGCTTACAGAGCCTATCGACCTGGCCATAAGGCATTTGCAGCACGCGGCCAACATCGCGCAGCACCGCCCTCGCTTGCAGTTTCCCGAAAGTGATGATCTGGGCCACGCGGTCGCGACCATACTCCTCCTGCACGTGGCGGATCACTTCGTCGCGGCGATCTTGGCAGAAGTCAATGTCAAAATCCGGCATCGACACGCGCTCTGGATTTAGAAAGCGCTCGAAGAGCAGGCCGAAGCGCAAAGGGTCAAGATCGGTAATTTTGAGCGCCCAGGCGACCGCGGAGCCGGCTCCTGAGCCGCGACCTGGCCCTACTGGAATGCCATGCTCCTTGGCCCAATGGATGAACTCGGCGACGATAAGGAAGTAGCCCGCAAAGCCCATATCGACGATCACGTCAAGCTCGAAAGCCAAGCGCTCACGATAAGCATCCGCATCATCGCGGCCCTTCAGTCGCTCTGCCAAGCCTACCCTCGCATCCGCACGTAACTTCTCTTCCTCACTGGTACCTTCGGCCAGCTCGGGGAGGCTGGGCAACATGGGATCGTGGCGCCCCACCATGAAGGCACAGCGCTGAGCAATCACCAGCGTATTATCGATGGCTTCCGGCAGGTCAGCGAAGAGCGTGCGCATCTCCTCTGCCGTCGCCAGATGGTGGCTGGGAGTCACCCGCGCGCGGTCGTCCTGGGAGACATAGGTGCCGTTCGCGATACACAGCAGAGCGTCGTGAGCTTCGTGCATCGTGGCGTCGACAAAAAAGGCCTCGTTGGTGGCCACCAACGGCAAGTCGTGGACGTAGGCGAGGTCGATCAGCGGTCCCTCGACGCGATCCTCGACCGACAAACCATGGCGTTGCACCTCGATATAGAGCCGCTCCGGAAACAGCAATTTCAGCTGCTCCAACACGGCCTCGGCATCCGCCTTGCGGTCTTCTGCAAGCTTACGCCCGATGGGGCCGCGCACGCCGCCACCAAGCGCAATTAGGCCGTCGCTGTGGCCTTCAAGATCAGTCAGCGCGACCTGTGCTGGTTCTCCCTCCGGCCCTTCGAGAAAGGCCTTGCTGACGAGCTTTATAAGGTTGTGCCAGCCCGCATCCGACTGCACAAGCAGAACCAATTGGTCCGGCTCGGTACCATCGGTCGAGATTGCGAGCTGACAGCCGACGATCGGTTGCACGCCTTCCGCGGCGCAGGCGAGCGAGAATTCGAGCGCACCGAACAGATTGCCAGTATCGGTTATGGCCACTGCCGGCATGCTCTGCTCCGCGCAACGCTTAGCAAGCGCATCGATACGGACAGCGCCTTCGGACAGAGAATAGGCAGTATGAACCCTGAGATGAACGAATTCCGCGTGCAGCATGGCTCACACCCCAAACCGTGAGGGTGGCATGCGAGCCGAAACGAGTCACCCCGGCCCCAAGAGCCGCGGCGTGCCTTCGTTTCAGGTGTGGCAGGCGCGCCATGGTACGGCGAAAATAGCGAATCGTAGGTGGGCCGCATGGCCGCGTGGATTAGTTCACTGATTTGCTACGCAAATCTCGCCGGTGTCGCAGGGTTAAATGCGAGTTAGCCGCTCGCTGGACCGGATGGAAACTGAATGAAGCTCTTCGACATGGATATCGGCGCCAATGCATCGATACTCGTCGTCACACATGGCGAGGACGTGGATCTTGTGGCCCGGCAATGGGCAACTCTGCACCAAGAACACCGGAGGCCCGAACTATCATAAAGTCTAGCTTTAGATTTAAGTGACTGTCAATAATTTTTTAATTAACAAACTCTTAGCAAGATAATTTAAGACAAATTCTCCACTTTTCCCAATGTACCAGCCGTCAAAGCAACCGAGCGGTCCATACGCGCCGCCACGCTGGAATCGTGTGTCGCAATCAGCGCGCTCAAACCGTCTTCACGCACTAGGCGCAACAACTCCTCGAAAACTAGGCCGGCCGTCTCGGGATCCAAATTTCCCGTCGGCTCGTCCGCTAGCAGCAGGGCCGGGCGGTTGGCCAGAGCACGTACCATGGCCACCCGTTGCTGCTCGCCGCCGGAAAGCTGGGCCGGGCGGTGGTCGGTTCGGTCCGAGAGGCCGACTCGTTCCAGCATCTCGCCTGCACGGACCTTGGCATTGGCTCGATTGGCGCCGGCAATCATCTGCGGCAGCATGACGTTCTCGAGCGCCGAGAACTCCGGCAGCAGATGGTGAAACTGGTAAACAAAGCCGAGCAACCTGCGCCGTAGCGCCGTGCGCTCGCGATCACCAAGCCCACCGCACGCGTGGCCAGCGATGCTCATTTTGCCTTGGTCCGGACGTTCCAAAAGTCCTGTGATATGCAGCAAAGTCGACTTGCCAGACCCCGACGGCCCAAGCAGCCCAACCATCTCTCCTTCGCCTATGCTGAGCGACGCCCCACGCAATACTTCGAGGGTGCGCCCACCTTGCTCAAAGTGCCGAACGATGCCGTCCAGAGTGAGCACCGGCTCACTCATAGCGCAACGCCTCCACAGGGTCGAGCCGCGCCGCCCGCCAAGCAGGATAAACCGTCGCCAGGAAGGACAACCCGAGACTGATCAGCGCGATAGTCACGACCTCGCCAGAATCGATCTTCGCCGGCAAGCGGGTTAGGTAATAGATTTCTGGTGGGAAGACTTGGCCGAATAAGGATTCTACCCAACCCTGAATAGTTTGGATATTCAACGTAAGGGCTACGCCTACCATCACGCCCGACAGCGTGCCGACGGCACCAATAGATGCGCCCGTCAGAAAAAAGATGCGCAGAATGGTTGACTGCGTCGACCCCATGGTGCGGAGGATGGCGATACCCCTGCCCTTGTCGTGCACCAGCATCACCAGGCTGGAGATGATGTTGAAGGCCGCAATAAGAATGATCAGCGTCAGGATCAGAAACATCACGTTGCGCTCCACCTTGAGCGCATTGGCGAGATACTGATAATTCGACTGCCATGGCGTGGCATAGGCTGCGTCAAGCACATCAGCATTGATCTCTTGTGACACCAGCCACGCCAAGTCCGGGTTGTCCACGAACACTTCGATCTGATTAACCATTTCCGGCAGTTGGAAATGCAGTTGCGCCTGGGGCAATGGCATAAACACGAGCAAATTATCGTACTCCGACATGCCCAGCTTGAAAGTTCCAAGGACCGGATAGGCCCTGGCACGCGGAACCGTGCCAAAAACGGTCGCCTTTCCTTCCGGCGCAACAATTGTCACACTGTCGCCCCGTTGGACGCCCAAGGTGCGAGCCAGTCGATCGCCAACCAATACCCCATCTTCAGTTCCGAAACGCGCCAAGGCCCCGTCGGTCATCTGCTCAGCGTTTAGGGATCGTTTCCGCAATTCTGCCGGAGCCACGCCCCGGACCAAAGCGCCACGCGCACGGCCGGCATTAGTGATCATGACCTGTTGCTGAATTTGCGGCGTTGCCCGCCGCACATCCGCCCGAGTGTTCAACGTCGTGGCTAAGGCATCAAAACCCTCTATGCCTTGCGCGGAGGCCGCGGGATGAACGGTGACATGCCCGTTTATCCCCAGCAGACGCTCCAATAGCTCTTCGCGGAAACCGCTCATCACTGAAAGCACTACGATCAGCGTAGCGACGCCGAGCGCTATGCCGACCAACGAGAAGCCGGCTACGACGGAGATAAAACCTTCGCGCCGACGCGCGCGCAGATAGCGCCATGCCACCCAACGCTCGACGCGGGAGAACACTTAACCCACGAGCCTCGCCAATGCCACATCCAGCGACAGCGTCTCTGCCTCACCGCCAACGCGGGCCTTGAGCTCTGCCGTACCGTTCTTGACGCCGCGCGGGCCGACGACAAGCTGCCAAGGTAGACCGATCAGTTCCATGGTGGCGAATTTGACACCGGCGCGCTCGTCGCGGTCGTCATAGAGCACATCCACCCCAGCCCCGCTGAGCTGGCAATAGAGGCTTTCGCAAGCAGCATTGCAGCTCTCGTCGCCAACCTTGAGGTTGACGATGCCAACCTGGAACGGCGCCACCGCCTTGGGCCAGATAATGCCCGCATCGTCGTGACTTGCCTCGATGACGGTGCCGACGAGCCGCGAGACACCAATGCCGTAGGACCCCATCTCGACAGTGATCGCCTCGCCGTTGGCGTTTGTTACGACGGCGCCCATGGCCTTAGAGTACTTGGTGCCGAAATAGAAGATATGCCCGACCTCGATGCCGCGAGCGATGCGCTGTCGCGAGGCCTCCACCTCGGCATCAAAAGCCGCAGCATCATGCTCCTCGTCCGTCGCGGCATAGTAGCCCGTCCAGGCCTCGACCAGCGGTGCCAGATTGGCTCGATAGTCGATATCCTCGGCCAGAATATCGCGCTCAAGCAGCGCAGCGTCGCAGAACACCTGACTCTCGCCAGTATGGGCGAGCACGATGAACTCGTGGCTCAAGTTGCCGCCGATCGGCCCGGCCGCGGCGCGCATGGGGATCGCCTTCAGACCCATGCGCGCGAATGTGCGCAAATAGGCGATGAACATGCGGTTATAGGAGCGCCGTGCGCCGTCCATGTCGAGATCGAAGGAATAGTTGTCCTTCATCAGGAACTCGCGCCCGCGCATCACGCCGAAGCGTGGCCGCATCTCATCGCGAAACTTCCACTGAATTTGATATAAATTCTTAGGAAGATCGCGGTAACTTTTAATATTATTGCGAAATATATCCGTTATAACCTCCTCATGTGTTGGCCCAAACAACATCTCACGTTCGTGCCGGTCGGTGATGCGCAGCATCTCCCGTCCATAATCGTCATAACGACCGCTCTCGCGCCACAGGTCCGCCGGCTGTATTACCGGCATGAGTAGCTCCTGGCAGCCCGCTGCGTCCATCTCCTCGCGCACGATCTGCTCGATCCGACGCAACACGCGGTGGCCAAACGGCAGCCAGCTGTAAATACCAGCGCTCGACTGCCGGATCATGCCCGCACGTAGCATCAGCCGATGCGAGAGTATCTGCGCCTCGCTCGGATTTTCCTTGAGCGTGGGAAGAAAATATTCGGAAAGTCGCAAGGCTAACCTAAGGAAAGAGTGGGGAAACAGGAAAATCCAATGTAGGGGCGCTTGCCCCTCATGGCAATGACTGCTGCAACTTGGCTCAAGCACCGACAAGGACGTGCTGGACCTTGCCAGACAGCCGTTTCTCACCGAATTTAGGAAACGGTGTTGCGCAGCGTCACCAGGCCGGCGGCGCTCTCGACATTGGGTGACAGCGCCAACAGCTTTGGTGGTAAATTCACGTAGTGAGACAAGGGAGTGGACTTGACCATCACCGCCTTCTGGGCAGCTATCGCATTCGAGCCAAGAAACAAGGCTGCAACTGCACGTATGGAAAATCTTTGAAAGACTTTATTCATGACGGGTCGGCGCCTTCGTATTATTATCGTGCCAACTGGGCGAGAGGGCGTACTCTGGGATGGAGAAATCTAAGTTCAGAAAGGACAACAAAAGCAAACGATCGCGACCCATTCAAAAAAATAATGTGTGACGCGACTTCATCATGAAGTAGATGACTAAATATTTTGCAGAGTCACGTACCTTGCTTTTTTTGCGCTTAGCGTGACGTCTTTGGGTCGGGTGCCAGCCACTCGCGCAAGGACAGCCAGCCAGCTTCGGCTGCCAGATATACCGCGGCCACAATCACCGCCGTGATGCCGGTGGTGACCAGCACCTTTGTGAGCATACGGGCCTGCATCGGCGCCCCGGCGTCATTGCCCGGCTCCGGGCTCTTGTCGCGATGCACGCCGAACGGCAAGGTGGTGAACAGCACCAGCCACCAGGTAATCACAAAAAAGACGATGAGCCCTGAGATGCTCATAGTATCTCAGACCTGCTCGATCTCGACCAAAGTGCCGCAGAAGTCCTTCGGATGCAGGAAAAGCACCGGCTTGCCATGGGCGCCGATGCGCGGCTTGCCATCGCCCAGAACGCGCAGGCCCTGCGCCTGCAATTGCGCGCTCGCAGCTTTGATATCCTCCACTTCGTAACAGATGTGATGCACGCCACCGGCGGCATTGCGCTGAAGGAAGGCCGCGGCAGGCGAGCGTCCGTCGAGCGGGTGTAGCAGTTCGATTTTGGTGTTCGGCAAGGTGACAAAAACCGTGGACACGCCATGCTCCGGTAGGTCGACTGGGGCGGAAACCTCGGCGCCGAGCGTATCGGCATAAATCGCCGCTGCCGCCGCCAAATCCGGCACGGCAATCGCCACATGGTTCAAGCGTCCGATCATCGCGTCGCCTCCGTTGTTTGCTGACGCTATACCGCCACCAGGGCATAGTCCTCAAGCTGAATCACCACGCGCTCGGCAAGCTTCACTGCCGTGGTTAGCCCCTCCAGCACCACTGCCCGCGCACCAGTCTCGCGGAAGGGGTCGCCGTTGCGCTGTTCTGGCGCCCACGCAACCAGGTAGGCGCCGGGCGCCAATCTCTGTGTAATCATAGCGATACGCGAGGTGACACCCGGCTCAAGAACGGTAATCATGGCCACGGCCGCCTGCATCATAAATGGCCCGCCCTCTTGCGGCAGCGCTTCACCCACCATGGCGTTCGTGACCGACATGCCGAGTCTGATCACCAGGCCAAAATGCAGTATCAAGAGCGTTTCGTATATGCCGATTCGGCCGATTCACCCTCTCACACCCGGACCAACTCCACTATGACCGTCGGACGTTTTCCGTATATGTGGCGCAACAGCCTACGCACGGCGAGACGCCCGCTTTCGCAAACCGTCTCGTCATCGAGACGCTTTGGCTTGGAAAGACCTTCGACAGCCCGCGCTACGGCATCTTCAAGTGCCCCGTCGGAGGCCGCGCCGTCGATATGCACACCTTCGGCGTGCCAGCGCGGCTCGACCAGAAGATTGCCCACACTATCCATGACCAAGATGACAAACACGATACCATCGCGCATCAACCGGCGGCGGGCGCGCAGGATCTCACTGTCAATAGCGACCAAAACATTCCCGTCGAGCACTAGGCGGCCCGACCGGACGCGATCAACAACCTCTGCCGGACCTGGCGCAAGCTTCAGCACACAGCCATTCTCGACCAAACCGACCTGCGGTACGTGCAGAGACTTCGCCAGCGCCTCATGCTCAATGAGGTGGCGGCGCTCGCCGTGTACCGGTATCGCGATAACGGGGCGCGTCCAGCCATACATCTGTATCAACTCGTCGCGTGCCGGATGGCCCGAGACATGCACGAAGTGATCGGCCTCTGTGATCACCTCGATACCGCGCGCCTGCAAATTGTCATATATATGATAGATTGCCTTGTCATTGCCCGGAATAACCTTGGACGAGAAAACCACGAGATCACCAGACTCCAACGAGATACGTGGGTGGGAATCGACGGCGATCTTGGCCAGGGCAGCGCGCGGCTCTCCCTGACTTCCGGTGGCCAGAATCAATAGTTTCTCCGGCGGCAGGTTGCCCACCTCGTCATCCGAAAGCAATGGTGGCAGGTCCCTTAGGTAACCAGCCTCACGCGCCGCCTCGACTGTGCGCCAGAGACTGCGCCCAGCCAATACGACCTGACGGCCTTGCTGTTGCCCCAGCTTCACGACGGTCTCTATGCGAGCAACATTCGAGGCGAAAGTGGTGACAAGAATTCGCCCCAACCGGTCGGCCAAAAGAGAGTTGAGGCTGCGCCGTAGCTCGCCTTCGGATCCGGATTTGCCCGGCACGAAAACGTTGGTTGAATCGCAAACCAGGGCAAGCACGCCCTCGTCGCCAAGAGATCGCAACGCATCGTCGTCGACGCTATCACCAATCAGCGGTTCGGGGTCAATCTTGAAGTCGCCCGTATGCACCACCGTGCCAAGTCGTGTTCGGATGGCGATGGCGTTGGGCTCCAGCGTGGAATGGGTGACAGTGATCAACTCCATGTCGAACGGGCCGACCTCGAAGCGCGCGCCGAGAGGAATGATGTGGACCGTCATCTCCTCTTCCAGTCCCACCTCGGCGAGCTTGCGGCGTAACAGCGCAGCGGTAAATGGTGTTGCGTAGACGGGACAGCGCAGCTGCGGCCAGAGATAGGCTACGGCACCAAGGTGATCTTCATGTCCGTGAGTCAATACGATAGCTAATAAATCATTATGTCGCTCTGCGATAAAAGTAGGATCAGACATGACCAGCTCGACACCCGGTAGATTTGGCCCACCGAAAGTGATTCCAAGATCGAGCATCACCCATTTGCCGTCTAGCCCGTAGAGATTGAGGTTCATGCCGATCTCGCCGCAACCACCAAGGGGCAGAAAGATCAGGGCTTCGTCGAATTCGCTCACGCGCTTCTCATTCGATGCAGGCGGCAAAGCCCGAATAGCGTGAGATCAGATTCAACTACGTCGATGGCATCAGTGGCATCGCTGAATAGCGGCGCCAGACCGCCCGTAGCGACCACGCACATAGGCTCGCCCACCTCATCCTGAATACGCTGGATCATGCCTTCCAGCATATCGACATAGCCCCAATAGACGCCCGATTGCATGGCCTCGAGCGTACTACGCCCGACCACGTGTTCCGGTTTCTCGACTGCGATACGCGGCAGCTTGGCGGCAGCACGGTCAAGCGCTTCCAACGACAGGTTGACGCCGGGGGCAATGACGCCACCTTCGTAGTCGCCAGCGGCGCTAACCACGTCGAGGGTGGTGGCGGTGCCAAAATCGATAACGATCAGCCAGCCCTCGTGACGCGCATGAGCAGCAACGGCGTTGACCAAGCGGTCTGCGCCGACCTCGTTTGGTCGGTCTATATGGATATTGAGACCGAGGTTCATCCCAGCATCAACCACGCACGCTTCGCAACTGAAATAACGCTCGCACAGCCTGACCAATTGATAGAGTGTCTGCGGCACTACCGTCGCGATAATCGCGCTACCGACATCGCCCGGCACAATACCTCGCAGACTCATCAATTGCGTCAGCCAAACGGCATATTCGTCGGCCGTTCGGTTGCCGACCGTCGCCGTGCGCCAGGTGTCTAGCAGCATCTCGCCATCGTAGATCGCAAACACCACATTGGTGTTACCGGCATCAACAGCAAGGAGATATTTCTTGCTCATGCGACAGCCGGGAAGACTTCGCCCGCCTCAACACGCCGCACACGCCCGTCGGCGAGCTGCGCCAGCAAGGCTCCGTCCTTTGCCAGGTCGAGGAAGGTGGCAGCAAAGCTCTCCTCGCCGATGCGAACCAGTAAGAGTTTACCAAGACCAAGTGCGCGGGCCAGCCAGGCGTCACGCACCGGCGCGAATCCTGCGTCAAGCCAGACCTTCTGCCAGCGCAAGAAATGACTCGCGAAAGCTTCCAGCATAACTTCCACCGCTACGGTGTCGCCGCCCTCAGCAACCAGATCGGTGGCCGGAAACTCCGTTCTCTCCGGATGCTTGGCGAGATTGACACCGACACCCATAACGAGCCAGTCGAGCCTATGGTCGTCGCACAGGGACGATTCGAGCAGGATGCCGGCGCACTTTCGACCGCGCAGAAGCACGTCGTTAGGCCACTTATGAGCAATCTCCGCGGAAAGCCCACTGGTCCCGGCGATAGCATCGGCCAGCGCCACGGTAGCGACGAACGACAGTTGCGCCGCCTCGCCGACCGAGCGATCCGGCCGCAAGATGAGCGAGAGATAGAGATTACCCGGTGGTGATTTCCAGTCCCGGCCGCGGCGGCCCCTGCCCTTGGTCTGCTCGCGGGACCAGATCAGCGTACCAGCCGGCGCGCCCTCTTCCGCACGGCGCTTCGCTTCATCGTTGGTGCTGTCGATGCTGTTGAAGGCGACGACATCGTATGCCGGTGGTAGCGATAGCGGCACAATCATGGAAATAACGCTGCCGCAGCCACACCGGCGCCAGCCACCAGCGGGCTCGGATTGACGAAGAAGAACAGCATGATGACGCTGGTGCCACCTATAACCAAAGCCAACTCGCGCTCCAGAGGCATATCAAAGCCTTCGCCCGGCTCGTCGAAATACATAATCCTGATGATGCGCAAATAATAGAAGGCACTAATAACACTTGCCAAGAGCCCTATAATAGCCAGTTCGAAGAGCCCCGCCTCGACCGCCGCCAGAAAGACATAAAGCTTACCAAAAAAACCTGCAAGCGGCGGGATACCGGCCATCGAGAACATTAGGATGCCGAGCGCCAAAGCGAGCAGCGGTTGGCTGCGCGCCAGACCCGCCAAATCGCTGACGTTCTCCAGCATCTGTCCGCGCGCGCGCATGGCCAGGATGCAGGCGAAAATACCGATGACCATGATTAGATAAATCGCCATGTAGACGATGACGGCGCGTACGCCTACCTCGTTGCCAGCCGCCAAGCCGACCAAGGCATAGCCAACATGACCGATCGAACTGTACGCCATTAGCCGCTTAATATTGGTCTGGTAGATAGCTGCGAAGGCGCCAAGCGCCATCGAGGCGATAGCGATAAATACCACTATTTGACGCCATTCGCCGACAAGCCCGCCGAAGGGATCGATGAGGACGCGCACGAACAATGCCATGGCCGCGACCTTCGGCACTGTGGCGAAGAAAGCAGTGATGGCGGTGGGCGCACCCTCGTAGACATCGGGCGTCCACATATGGAAAGGCACAGCCGAGATCTTGAAGGCCAGGCCCGATGCCACGAAGACTAGCCCGACGATCAGCCCGACCGCTGGCGTGTCGTCACTAAGCTCGGCCACAAGCTCATCAAAACCTGTACTGCCAGCGAAGCCGTAGACCAGAGAACAGCCATAGAGAAGCATGCCCGAGGACAGCGCGCCGAGGATGAAATATTTTAGGCCGGCCTCGGTCGAGCGACGATTGTCGCGCTTGATCGTAGCAATGACGTAAAGTGGCAGGCTATGCAGCTCAATACCAACATAGAGCGCCATGAGATCGTTAGCCGAGATCATCATCAGCATGCCGAGTGTGGCGAAGACCATGAGCCCGGCATACTCGAACTGTTCGAGCCGCTCCCGTTTTCGATAACCGTTGGCGATGATAAGAGTCAACGCAGCGCCGATAAGCACGAGGCCCTTCATAAAGTGCGCAAAGGCGTCCGCTACGAAGAGCCCGCCGAAGGCAAGACGCGACTCACCCGGCGCCATGAGCAACAACAGGAAAGCGCCGAACATCCCGAGCAGCGCAATGACCGTCGCGGATTTATCACTCTGATCCTCGCCGCGCCGAAGGACGCCAACCATCAGGATGACCACCGCAGCAACGAGGAGGACCACCTCGGGCAGGACCGGAGCGAGATCGGGAAAGCCGTTCATTGACCCACCATCTCAATTGGCGGCGGGGCTGTCGCGGGTTGCGCCTGTACCATCAGGTTCTCTACTGAGACGTGCATCACGTCGAGGAAGCTGTTGGGGTAAATGCCCATCCACAACACCGCCAGGATCAACGGCGCGAAGATGACAATCTCGCGGCGGTCGAGGTCCAGGATGGCCTTAAGGTTTTCCTTTGTCAGATCGCCAAAGATGACCCGGCGATAGAGCCAAAGCATGTAGGCAGCACCGAGAATAACACCGAGGGCAGCAAGCGCCGCGGTCCAGGTGCTCACTTGGAAGATGCCGAGCAGCACCAGGAACTCGCCGACGAATCCGCCGGTGCCAGGCAGGCCAATCGAGACCATAGTAAAGACCAAAAACACAGCCGCATAAACAGGCATGCGATGCACCAGACCGCCATAGGTCTCGATGAGACGAGAATGCATGCGATCGTAAACCACGCCGACGCATAGAAACAAGGCAGAGGAGACAATGCCGTGGCTGAGCATCACCATGATACCGCCTTCGAGACCCTGCTGCGTCAACGTGAAGATGCCGATTGTGACGAAGCCCATATGCGCCACCGATGAGTAGGCGATGAGCTTCTTCATGTCCTCCTGCACCAGGGCGACCAACGAGGTGTAGATCACCGCGACGACGCTGAGGCCGTAGATTAAGGGTGCGAAGAACTCGGACGCCTCCGGCAGCATTGGCAGCGAGAAGCGCAGGAAGCCGTAGCCGCCGAGCTTTAACAGGACACCGGCCAGAACCACCGAGCCCGCTGTCGGCGCCTCGACATGGGCGTCGGGTAGCCAAGTGTGGAAGGGCCACATAGGCACCTTGACGGCGAACGAAGCGAAGAGTGCCAGCCACAGCCAGTATTGCAGAGAAGGCTCGAACTCAGCATCCATAAGCAGCGGGATATCGGCCGTGCCGGCGCTGATCACCATGGTCAGAAAAGCGACCAGCAACAGCACTGAGCCCGCCAGCGTGTAAAGAAAGAACTTGAAGGCGGCATAGACCCGCCGCGACCCGCCCCAGACCCCGATGATTAGGAACATCGGAATCAGGATGCCTTCGAAGAAGACATAAAACAGCACGATGTCCAAAGCCATGAAGACGCCGTTCATCATCGCGCCCATGACCAGGAAGGCGATCATGTACTCCTTCACGCGCTCCTTGATGGCAATCCAGCTTGCCAGCACACAGACCGGGATCAGAAATGACGACAGCACCACGAACAGGATCGAAATGCCGTCAACGCCAAGATAGTAGGAAAGACCCAGGCTCGGCATCCAGTCGACGCGCTCGACGAATTGGAAATCGGCGCTGCCGCCGTCGAAACTCGACCACAGCAAGAGCGATAGCGCGAAGGTGATGAGCGAGGTCCACAGTGCCACGGCGCGCGCGTTGCGCTCCTCCGAGCCGATGAGAAATATCAGGAAGGCACCGAACAGCGGCACCACGATGAGAAGGCTGAGCAGCGGCCAGCTATGCATCGTCCTAGCCCCCCAGCCCAACCATGTACCAGGTGACCAGTGCGGCAACGCCGATCAGCATGGCAAAGGCATAATGGTATACGAAGCCGGTCTGCAAACGGCTGGCACGGCGTGCCAAGTCTATCACCGCGGCAGCAACGCCATCCGGACCAATACCGTCGATCAGATCGCTATCGCCAGACTTCCATAAGCCGACCCCAAGCCGTTTCGCTGGATTGACGAAGATCCGGTCGTAGAGTTCGTCGAAATACCATTTGTTGAGCAGAAACAGGTAGAGGACCCTCGCCTTCGCTGCCAACTGCCCGGGCAGGCCCGGGTTGGCAACATAGAACAGATAGGCAATGCCGATGCCGACGACCGCCAAAAACAGCGGTAAGTACTTGGCCCAAAATGGGATATGATGGGCATCGGCAAGCGCCGTGTGGCCCTCCGTCATGACGATAGCATCGCCCCAGTAATGGGCATCCACAGCGATCAAGCCGACCCCGAAATAGCCGGCGGAAATGGCACCGGCGGCCAGCACCGTCATGGGCAGCAGCATCACCATGGGCGACTCATGAACGTGCGCCATGACCTTCTCGTCCGCCCGCGGCGCGCCATGGAAGGTCATAAACAGCAACCGCCAAGAATAGAACGCAGTCATCATCGCGGCCGCTGCACCGAGCCAATAGGCGTAAACTCCTACGCCGCCGCCGACTGCAAAGGCAGATTCGAGAATGCCGTCTTTGGAGAAAAATCCGGCGAAGGGTGGTATCCCCGCCAGCGCCAGGGAGCCAATCCACATCAGGGCATAGGTAAAGGGGATCATGCGCCAGGTGCCGCCCATCTTGCGCATGTCCTGCTCGTCGGACATGGCATGGATCACCGAGCCCGCGCCAAGGAAGAGGAGCGCCTTGAAAAAGGCATGGGTCAGGAGATGGAAGATGCCGGCGGAATAGGCCGAGACACCGCAGGCGAAGAACATATAACCGAGCTGGCTGCACGTGGAATAGGCGATCACCCGCTTGATGTCGTTCTGCACGAGACCGACCGTAGCGGCGAAGAAGGCGGTTGAGGCGCCGACAATGGTTACCACGGTGAGCGCCGTATCGGAGAGCTCAAACAACGGAGAGCAGCGCGCCACCATGAACACGCCGGCCGTGACCATGGTCGCGGCGTGGATGAGGGCGGAAACTGGGGTAGGACCCTCCATAGCGTCAGGCAGCCAAGTGTGCAGACCCAGCTGCGCCGACTTTCCCATGGCGCCGATGAACAGCAACAAGCAGACCGTACTCAGCGTATCGACCTCCATACCGAGGAAGTCTAACTTTGTACCGTCCATGGCAGGCGCAGCAGCGAAGACGGTGGCGTAGTCCACCGAATCGAATACCAGATAGATCGCTAAGATTCCGAGCGCAAAGCCGAAGTCGCCAACACGGTTGACCACAAAGGCCTTGATAGCCGCAGCATTGGCGGCGGGCCGCGTGTACCAGAAGCCAATCAGCAGATAGCTGCAAAGACCAACGCCTTCCCAGCCAAAATAGAGCTGCACGAAATTATCTGCCGTCACTAGCATCAGCATTGAGAAGGTGAACAGCGAGAGATAGGCCATGAAGCGCGGAATATGCGAATCGTGCGCCATGTAACCAACGGAATAGACATGCACGACGGCCGAGACCACGGTTACCATGAAAAGCATGATCGCGGTCAGCGAATCCACACGCAGCGACCACGAGAAGTCGAGAGAGCCCGAGGTCATCCAAGTGAACAGTTCAACCGTATAGGGCTCTTGGCCACCAACGGCCTGTGCGAATATAACGGTGCCGAACACGGCCGAGACAATCAGCGCACCGCAGGTCACGACTTGCGCCCCGCGGGCGCCGATGACGCGGCCGAACAGGCCGGCAATAATTGCCCCTATCAGAGGTAGGAACACGCTGAGCGTGATCATTCCAGATCAGCCCTTCATAAGATTTATGTCCTCGACATCGATGGTGTCGTGGACACGGTTGTAGACAACGAGGATCGCCAGACCGATCGAGATTTCGGCGGCAGCAACGGTGAGCACGAACATGGCAAAGACCTGCCCCACCAGGTCCTGTAAGTAGACAGAGAAAGCTACCAGATTGATGTTGACGGCGAGCAGCATCAGCTCGATAGACATCAGGATGATGATGACGTTCTTTCGATTGAGAAAGATGCCGAAAATGCCGATCGTGAAGAGGATCGCGGCGAGCACCAGATAATGCGAGATCGTGATGGTCATCAGATGCCGCTTCCCGGCGTCACTCTGCGGATTTCTATTGAATCCTCGCGCCGGCGCGCCACTTGATCAACTATCGTCTGTCGACGCACACCTTCGCGCCGGCGCAAAGTGAGCACGATGGCGCCCACCATAGCGATGAGCAGGATCACCCCAGCGGCCTGAAAAAGATAAAAATAATTGGTGTAGAGCAACCGGCCCAACGCCTCAGTATTACTGACTCCGCCATCGTTCGGCATAGGCATCGCCATCGTTCCCTCGCCGGCGCGAATGGCAGCGACAGCAAAGCCGAGTTCGATCATCAGCACCAGCCCGATAGCACCGCCGATGGGCAAATATTGCAAAAAGCCTCCGCGGATCGCGCTGAAGTCGGTGTCGAGCATCATGACGACGAACATGAACAGTACGGCCACAGCACCCACATAAACGATGGCCAATATCAGGCCCAAGAACTCGGCCCCCATGAGCACGAACAGGCCCGCCCCGTTGAGGAAAGCAAGGATCAGAAACAAGACGCAATGCACCGGATTGCGCGCAGTTATGACCATAACCGCGGAGGCGATCATGACCGCAGCGAAGAGATAAAAGCAAAGCGAAGCAATGATCATCCACGATTCCTTAGCGATACGGCGCGTCGGCTTTAAGGTTCGCGGCGATATATGTCTCCCAACGATCGCCGTTGGCAAGCAAGCGCTCCTTATTGTAGAGCAATTCCTCGTGGGTCTCGGTAGCGAACTCATAATTCGGACCCTCGACGATAGCATCCACCGGACAGGCATCCTGACAAAAACCACAATAGATGCACTTGGTCATGTCAATGTCATAGCGCACCGTGCGCCGGCTACCGTCCCCGCGCGGCGCGCCCTCGATAGTGATCGCCTGGGCTGGACATATGGCCTCACAGAGCTTGCAGGCGATACAGCGCTCCTCGCCGTTTGGGTAGCGACGCAGCGCGTGTTCACCGCGGAAACGAGGGCTCAATGGTCCCTTTTCGTGGGGATAGTTAATTGTCACCTTAGGCTTGAATAGATAAGTCAAAGTCAGCCACAGACCAGAAACAAGCTCGCTCAACAGAAGGCCGCGGCGCCCGCGGTCAACGAGTGACATTGCCAAACCTCACTTCGGAAACCAGTCGAACGCGACCACCGCACCGGCGGTGAGCGCCACCCAAAGCAACGAAAACGGTAAGAATACCTTCCAGCCAAGGCGCATCAGCTGGTCGTAACGGTAACGCGGGAACGTCGCCCGCACCCAGAGAAAGCCGAACAACACCAGTGCCACCTTGCCCCCGAACCAGATGATGCCTGGAATCCAAGTAAAGGGAACTATATCGAACGGCGGCAACCAACCGCCAAGGAAGAGAATCACCGTCATGCCGCTCATCAGAATCATCGCAGCGTATTCGCCGAGATAGAACAAGGCGAACAGCATCGACGAATATTCGACGAAATAGCCCGCTACCAGCGTCGCCTCGTCTTCCGGCAGATCAAACGGCGAGCGATTGGTCTCCGCCAGGGCAGAGATGAAGAAGATGACGAACATAGGAAACAGCGGAACAACGAACCAGAGGTCCTTCTGCGCCATGACGATCTCGCTCAGGTTCAGCGTGCCGGCACAAATCAGCACCGTGACGATGACAAACCCCATCGAGACTTCGTAGGATACCATTTGCGCCGCTGAGCGTAGGGCACCGAGAAAAGCGTAGCGCGAGTTGCTCGCCCAACCCGCCATCAACACGCCGTAGACGCTAAGGGACGAAACTGCGAAGAGGTAGAGAATACCAACATTGATATCGGCGATCACCCAGCCCTCATCAAACGGGATGACGGCCCAGGCGACAAAGCTGAGGGTGAAGGTGATCATAGGTGCTAGGATGAAGACGTAGGTATCCGCGCGAACAGGAAACACGGTCTCCTTCAGAAATAACTTCAAGCCGTCCGCCAGAGGCTGGAATAGACCCAAGGGACCGACCACGTTCGGTCCCTTGCGCAATTGTATGGCGCCGATCACCTTACGCTCAACATAGGTGAGATAGGCAACTGCCAGCAAGAGCGGCACCACGACCACCAGAATTTGTGCGACGATAATGATTCCTGGCCAGAAATAGCCGCCCCACAAGGCGCTCATGCCGGCTTCTTCTCTTTCGGCGCCACGGCTGGCGGCGGCGCGCCGAACGAGGCCGTGCACCTAGCCATAGTCTCGGAAGCACGGCTGATCGGATCGGTCATGTAATAGTTCGCAACAGGCGAGACGAAGGCATCATCAGCCATCGGGCCATCCTCGCCAAACGCACGCCAGGTTGCGGTTGCCACCTTGCCTATGTTCTTCATATGCGGTGAGGTGTCCCACATGCGCTCGCGTAATTCGGCGAGCGTGTCGTAGGGAAGCTTCAGCCCGAGGGTTTCGGATAAGGCACGCAGCACAGACCAATCGGCCCGCGCCTCGCCCGGCGGAAAGACTGCCATGCGGGTACGCTGCACGCGCCCTTCCATGTTGACGTAGGTCGCGTCTTTTTCGGTATAGGCCGCGCCGGGCAGAATAACGTCGGCGCGCTGGGCGCCAGCATCACCATGATGGCCCTGGTAGATCACAAAGGCGTCGCCGAGTGCCGCCATATCAATCTCATCCGCGCCGAGCAGATATAGCGCTTCAAGCTTACCCTCACCCGCCGCCTGCACCATGCCGGCAACGTCGAGCCCGAACTCGTTCGGCAGCAGGCCCAGATCAAGACCACCAACACGCGCAGCCGCCGTATGCAGCACGTTGAAGCCGTTCCAGTCCTTACTCACCATGCCGAAGCGCTCGGCGATAGCGCGTGCATGACTGAGAATTTGCCCTCCGTCCTCTCGCGCCAAAGCGCCTATGCCGAGAATGAGCATGGGCCGTTTTGTGGCACTCAGAACAGACGCAAAATTGCCCTCACCCTTAGTCAGTCTGACCAGGGCGGACGGTTCATCGCCAAGGTGCTCGTAACGATAGGTCAAATCGCTTTCCGGCCCGACGACGCCAATCGTGAAGCCGCCAGCACGCCAGCGCTTGCGAATGCGTTGATTGACAACTGGCGCCTCACGCCGTGGATCTGTGCCTATCAGTAGTAGGGCATCTGCCTCTTCGATCCCGGCCAGTGTGCTGTTAAAGAGATAACTTGCGCGCAACCGATCGAGCTTGGCCCCGTCCTGGCGACAATCGATATTGGGTGAGCCAATATCGTCGGTCAGATCCTTGAGCGCGTACATAGCCTCGCAATCAGCCAGATCGCCAGCGATGGCACCGAAGCTGCCTGAGTCCACGCGCTCCATCTGTCTGGCGATGGTCGCAAAGGCCTGCTCCCAGCTGGCCGCGCATAGCTTGCCGTCCTGGTCCCGCACATAGGGCCTGTCGAGGCGCTGGCGCGTGAGACCATCATAGGCAAAGCGCGATTTATCGCCAAGCCACGTCTCGTTTACCGCCTCGTTGAGGTGCGGCAGGATACGCATCACCCGGCGTTCACGAGCATCGATCCGGATGCTGCTACCGACGGCATCGAGCGCATCAATTGATTTGATCTCCCGCAGCTCCCACGAGCGTGCGCTGAAGGCATAGGGCTTGGAGGTCAAGGCACCAACTGGGCAGAGATCGATGATGTTTCCCGAGAGCTCCGAGTGCAGCCCGCTCTCGATGACAAAGCTGATCTCAATCTCCTCACCACGGAACAGCCCTCCCAGCGCCGGCACGCCGGCGACTTCCTCCATGAAGCGAACGCACCGCGTGCAGTGGATACAGCGGGTCATAACAGTCTCGACCAGGGGCCCGAAGTTCTTATCGGGCACCACGCGCTTGTCCTCGTCGTAGCGGCCGACATCACGCCCAAAGGCCATCGCCTGGTCCTGCAGGTCACACTCACCGCCCTGGTCGCAAATCGGGCAATCGAGGGGATGATTGATGAGCAATAGCTCCATCACGCCTTCGCGGGCCTTGCGCACCACCTCGCTGTCGGTGTGGACAACCATACCGTCGCCCGCCGGCATGGCACAGGAGGCGATCGGTTTTGGCGACTTTTCCACCTCGACCAGACACATGCGGCAATTGCCGGCGATCGACAGCCGGTCGTGGTAACAGAAGCGCGGCACCTCGGCGCTGGCTTGCTCGCAAGCCTGGAGCACCGTGGTCCCCGGCTTAACCGTGATTTCCTGACCGTCGACAGTCAGTGTTGGCATGCGCTTCCCTCCGTTACGCAGCGCGCTTCTTGCGCTCAAGGATGCGGTGCTCGATCTCTGCGCGAAAATGCCGGATCAGGCCTTGGACTGGCCAGGCCGCAGCATCGCCAAGCGCGCAGATGGTATGACCTTCAATTTGCTTGGTCACGGTCTCCAGCATGTCGATTTCCTCGATCTCCGCATTGCCGGTGACCATGCGCTCGAGCACGCGCCACACCCAGCCCGTACCTTCACGGCAGGGGGTGCATTGGCCGCAACTCTCATGTTTGTAGAAATGCGCCAGGCGCGCAATGGCAGCGATAATATCGGTAGACTGGTCCATAACGATGACAGCTGCCGTGCCGAGTCCGGATTTGGCATCACGCAGCGCGTCGAAATCCATGATCTGGTCTTCGCAAGCAGTCTTAGGCAGACAGGGAACCGAGGAGCCGCCGGGGATCACGGCCAGCAAGTTGTCCCAGCCGCCACGCACACCACCGGCATGGCGCTCGATGAGTTCGCGCAAGGGGATGCTCATCGCCTCCTCAACATTGCAGGGTCGCTCAACATGGCCAGACAGGCAGAACAGCTTGGTGCCGGTATTATTCTTACGGCCGATGCCCGAGAACCAACTCGCCCCACGTCGCAAAATGGTTGGAGAAACGGCCACTGTCTCAACATTAGTTACCGTAGTTGGACAGCCATACAGTCCGGCATTAGCAGGAAATGGCGGCTTCAACCGCGGTTTCCCCTTCTTGCCCTCTAGGCTTTCGAGTAGTGCCGTCTCCTCTCCACAGACATAGGCACCGGCACCTCGATGGAGATAAACATCAAACACTTCCCCCGTGCCGCAGGCACCCTTGCCGATCAGCTTGGCCTCATAGGCTTCGTCGATAGCGCGCTGCAATGCCTGAGCTTCGTTGTAAAACTCGCCGCGGATGTAGATGTAGGCCGCCTTTGCCCCCACCCCGAAGCCGGCAATGACGCAACCCTCGATGAGCTTGTGCGGCTCGTGGCGCAGGATATCGCGGTCCTTGCAGGTACCGGGCTCGCTCTCATCCGCATTGACGACAAGAAAGGACGGACGACCGTCCAGCTCCTTTGGCATGAACGACCACTTGAGACCGGTGGGAAAGCCCGCGCCGCCGCGCCCGCGCAAACCAGAGGCCTTGATATCCTCGACAATCTTGTCGCGACCGCGCTCCAGCAAAGCCTTAGTGTCATCCCAATCACCACGTGCCTGTGCCGCCTTTAAATCGACGCCGAGATTGCCGTAGAGATTGGTAAAAATACGATCCTTGTCGGCCAGCATCAGGTTCCATCCTCCGCTAGCAAGGTGGTGCGCCCACCGATCGGCGCCGAGGTGTCGCGATTGTGCTCTTGCGAGCCTATGATCACTGGCTTTCCGACCTTCAGATCATCGAGCAGACTCACCATGCGCTCAGCATCCAGATCTTCGTAATAGTTATCGTTGATCTGCACCACCGGCGCATTGACGCAGGCACCGAGACACTCGACCTCGACCAAGGTGAATTCACCGTCATCGCTGCTCCCGCCAAGTTCGACGTCGAGATGCTCGCGGCAAGCATTGATAAGGTCGTCACTACCCCGCAGCCAGCAAGGCGTGGTGCGGCAGACTTGTACTAAGTGCTTACCAACCGGCGCTAAATTGAACATGGTGTAGAAGGTCGCCACTTCGAAGGCGCGAATCTCGGGCATCTTAAGCAGTTCTGCGACCGCGCGAATTGCTGCCTTGGGCAACCAACCCCCATGCTGACGCTGGGCCAAGTCCAGCAACGGGATACAGGCGCTCTGCTGATGACCCGGGGGGTACTTGGCGATTACCGCCTCTGCCGCCAACATGGTCTCCTTACTGAAGACGAACGAATTTGGCTGCTCCGACGCCGGCGCAAAGTGACGCCCGCTCATCGGTCAATCTCCCCAAACACCACGTCCATGCTTGCAATACAGGCCACCATGTCGGCGAGTTGATGACCCTTCGACATAAAATCAATAGCCTGCAAATGGGCAAAGCCCGGTGCACGAATCTTACAGCGATAGGGCTTGTTGGTACCGTCCGCGACGAGATAGACACCGAACTCACCTTTGGGCGCTTCGACCACGGCATACGTCTCGCCCGCGGGCACGCGATAGCCTTCCGTATAGAGCTTGAAGTGATGGATCAATGCTTCCATCGACTGCTTCATTTTGCCGCGGCGGGGTGGCGCTATCTTGTTGTCCTCCACCATCACCGGACCTTCTGGCATTTGCTCAACGCATTGGCGAATGAGGCGCAGGCTTTGGCGCATCTCCTCCATACGCACCAGATAGCGATCATAACAATCGCCGTTACGCCCAACGGGAATATCGAAATCGAGTCGTTCGTAGACGGCATAGGGCTGCGCCTTGCGCAGGTCCCAGGCGGCACCGGTAGAGCGCAGCATCGGCCCGGAAAAGCCCCAATCCAACGCCTCGGCTGTAGACACATTACCGATATCAACGTTGCGCTGCTTCCAGATCCGGTTCTCGGTCAAGAGCCCCTCGACATCGTCGAGCACCCGGGGAAAGCCTTCCGACCACCGCATGATGTCCTCGTCCATGCCAGCCGGAATGTCCTGATGCACGCCGCCGGGCCGCACATAGGCGGCGTGCAGGCGCGCGCCCGAGGCACGCTCATAGAACTCCATCAACAGCTCGCGCTGCTCGAAAAGCCACAACAGCGGCGTCATCGCGCCGATGTCGAAGGCGTTCGCCGATATCTGCAGACAGTGATTGAGAATGCGCGTGATCTCATCGAACAGTACCCGGAGGTACAGCGCCCTCTCGGGCACCTCGATACCGAGCAGGTTCTCGACCGCCAGGCTATAGCAATGCTCCTGAGCCATCGTCGAGACGTAGTCGAGACGATCGAAATAGGGCAGCGCCTGGAGATAGGTCTTATGCTCGATCAGCTTCTCAGTGCCGCGGTGCAGCAGGCCGATATGCGGATCCGCGCGCTCGACGATCTCCCCGTCCATCTCCACCACCAAGCGCAGCACGCCATGCGCGGCCGGATGCTGAGGGCCAAAATTGAAGGTGAAGTTGCGGATCTCGGTCTCGGCCATCACGCGCTCTCACCGTCGGCTTTCTCATTACCGGATGGCGCCTGGTGGGTGCCATCCCACGGACTCACAAAATCGAAGTTGCGAAATTCCTGGGTCAGCGTCACGGGTTCATAAACGACGCGCTTTTGCGCCTCGTCATAGCGCACCTGAACATGGCCGGTAACGGGAAAATCCTTGCGTAGCGGATGCCCCTCAAAGCCGTAGTCACTCAGCATACGTCTGAGGTCGGGATGCTCGGAGAAGAACACCCCGTACATATCCCAAACTTCGCGCTCGTACCACGTCGCAGCGCTAAAGATAGCGCTTGCCGACGACACGGGCGTGTCCTCGTCGGTCCCGAGCGTCACTCGGATGCGGTGGTTTTGGCGATGGCTGAGCAGGTGATAGACCACGTCGAAGCGCGGCTCGCGCGCCGGCCAATCGACGCCCGAGATATCAACAAGTTGGCGGAAATCGCACTCGGTATCATCGCGCAGAAAGGTCAACAGCCTGATCACGACATCGGTATCGCAATGGATCGTCAGTTCGCCATTTGCCACCACGGGCCGCGAGGCTAGGCCCGGCGCGACCGTCATGATGTAGTCTGCGAGATCGTGAAGTGCCTGAGTCATGCTGTCGTTCGGCCGGCCGGCCTCAACGCACGATCGTGCCGGTGCGGCGAATCTTCTTTTTGAGCTGAAGGATGCCATACAGCAGCGCTTCCGCCGTCGGTGGACATCCCGGCACATAGATGTCTACCGGAACAACGCGATCGCAGCCGCGCACCACGGCATAAGAGTAGTGATAGTAGCCACCGCCATTGGCGCAGCTGCCCATGGAAATGACATAGCGCGGCTCGGCCATCTGGTCGTACACCTTGCGCATGGCTGGCGCCATCTTGTTGGTCAGGGTGCCCGCGACGATCATAACGTCCGACTGGCGTGGACTGGGCCGAAAGACGACGCCGAAGCGGTCGAGGTCATAGCGGCTGGCGCCGGTGTGCATCATTTCCACCGCGCAGCAAGCCAGACCGAAGCTCATCGGCCACATCGAGCCGGTACGCGCCCAATTGATTAGTTTGTCCAACTGGGCGACGACAAAGCCTTTGTCCGTGATCTCCTGGCCCACGCGATGCAGCAGCGCGTCCTGCCCCGCCGGGCCCGAAGCCAGGACGTCGGACGTCCCTACTCCCATTCAAGCGCTCCTTTGCGCCACTCGTAAACGAAGCCAATGGTGAGAACCCCCAGGAAGATCATCATCGACCAGAAGCCAAAGGTGCCAATGTCCTGCAACGCCACCGCCCAGGGAAAGAGAAAAGCCATCTCAAGATCAAAGATGATGAATAGGATAGCGACCAGATAGAATCGGACATCGAAACGGCCACGCGTATCGTCAAACGGCTCAAACCCGCATTCGTAGGCGGAAAGCTTTTCGCTATCCGGATTCTGCTGCGCTGCCACGTATGACGCCAGCACGACCGCCATGGCCAGACCGGCAGCGATGCCGAGAAAGATGAGAATCGGCAAATATTCAGCGAGCATCGCCTGTGCCTTATAGGCCGTCCCAAACAGCCTGACGCAAGGCGCCCTGACCCGGGGCCTCAGGGGGGGGTGAATTGGCGCTCGAACTATAGAACTCCCAAAGCTGGAAAGCAAAGAAATCCAGGCGTTTTTTTGCTCTTTTTGACTATCGATCAGGATGCGACGAAGTTGTTCTTCCTGCCGCTCCAATTGCGCTTACAATCGGGGGATAGCATTGCGAAATAGCTCGATGCTGACAGCCATCGTGGAGTTCCAACTTTGGATGCGGTTCAGAGGAGCATCGCCTCCGGCATGCCCTTAAACAACGCTTGCCACCCTGATCTGTATGGTCTGTCATGAACAGACAATATGGCCCGGTCGCAAGGCAAAGCCACTGATATAATAGGGATAATGGCGGGAGTGACGGGACTCGAACCCGCGGCCTCTGGCGTGACAGGCCAGCGCTCTAAAACCAACTGAGCTACACCCCCAAGCCAGTGACCGGTCTGTACGCGAGCCTCCGCGACCTGTCAAGGAAAGCAGATTAGTCCTCGCGTCTTTGCTCGCAACCTTGTCGTTATCCAACAGAATCCGATGCGCAGCGCTCAAAGAAAAGCGATCAAGTCAAGCAAGCTAGAGAAGCAGCGTCGCCGAAATTAAATACGCGTGGCTGGTCATACCCAGTGTCCCACGTGCAGCCACAAGGCATCGACCGCGATCACCAGAGAGGAGCTAGACATCGCCGCAGTGGCGACCAACAGCGTGACGAAGCTGGCGATGCCCTGTAACATATGATCACGCGAGCGCTCACCACGCCGTCATTTTAGGCTCACCTTCGAGCGTACTGGCCACCGGATATACGGCGTTAATACTTACGCCACGCTGGATCAAGAGATGGCACCGATAACTGTTAGTACGGAAACCACACCGCCATAAAAGCGAACATCATCATCGATGCTACGGCCAATTGTAACACGGCTAATCGCGACATCTAGGAACAGCAATGAGTTGCTTGTCGAAAATACTTCAGATCCGATAAGAGACTTTTCACTTCGGACGAGTCAATTCCAAAACTGCGGAGCAAACCACGTATGCTACGAAAATGCCGCCTTAACGTAGGTTGCAATTAAACCGCGATTTCGAAACACCGCCCATCGTGCCTAATTATATCGTCTCAGCTCCAGCTTAGCTATCTGGTTGCGGTGCACTTCGTCGGGACCATCGGCAAGGCGCAGAGTACGCGAATGCGCGTAAGCCAGAGCCAGCCCAAAGTCCTCTGTTACGCCGGCGCCGCCGTGCGCTTGGATGGCCCAATCGACCACCTTGCAAGTCATGTTGGGGGCCGCGACCTTAATCATTGCGATTTCCTGGCGCGCCTCCTTGTTGCCAACCGTGTCCATCTTGTAAGCGGCGTTGAGCACCAGCAGGCGAACCTGGTCGATCATGATTCGTGCCTCGGCAACGCGCTCCTGGGTGACGGTCTGCTCGGAGACCGGCTTGCCGAACGCGATACGCGATTTGGCACGCTTGCACATTCGCTCCAAGGCGCGCTCGGCAACGCCTATCTGGCGCATGCAATGATGAATGCGGCCCGGGCCAAGGCGACCCTGCGCAATTTCAAAGCCACGGCCTTCGCCAAGCAGGATATTCGATGCCGGCACACACACATCTTTGAAGTCCACCTCGGCATGGCCGTGGGGCGCATCGTCATAGCCGAAAACCGGCAACGCACGAACCACCTCGATACCGGGCGTATCCATCGGTACCACGATCATCGACTGCTGCTTGTGCCGGTTGGAATTGGTCGGATCGGTCTTACCCATGAAGATGAGCACCTTGCAGCGCGGATCTGGCGCACCAGACGTCCACCATTTGCGGCCGTTGATGACATATTTGTCGCCGTCACGCTCGATGCGCGCCTCAATGTTGGTGGCGTCGGACGAAGCCACGGCCGGCTCGGTCATGGCAAAGGCCGAGCGGATCTCGCCGGCGAGAAGCGGCTCTAGCCATTTCTTCTTGAGGGCTGCGTTGCCGTAGCGCTCAAGCACCTCCATGTTGCCCGTATCGGGCGCCGAGCAATTGAATACTTCGGGCGCGTATGGGGAGCGGCCCATGATCTCGCATAAGGGCGCATATTCGAGGTTTGTCAGCCCTGCCCCGCGATCCGATTCCGGCAGGAACAGATTCCACAGATCAGCCGCACGCGCCTTGGCCTTAAGCTCGTCGATCAGGGGCGCATGCTGCCAGCGATCACCCTCGTTGTTTTGGCGCATGATCTCATCCTCGTTTGGATAGATATGCTGGTCCATGAACGCGGAGATGCGTTCCTGTAGCGCTTTAACCTTGTCCGAATACTCGAAGTCCATGTGATACCCTCGTTCGATAAGCATGCTGCATCCGCAGCTTTTTCCTGCCTTACATTCAGCGACCCAACCGACAGGACCGAACCCAGCTTGAGTGAGCCTAGGACTCGATTTCCGACTCGTCCGCCTCTTCCGCGGGCGGGACATCGCCCTGCCCCTCGACCTTCTTTTGTTCGGCGCGCTCTGCTTTTAGCGCTGCCCGCGCGGCCTTCTTTGCCGCCTTGGACCGCTCACGTTCCATGCGTTCGAATCTGTAATTTGGCTTGCGAGCCATCGAAATCCTTTCCTTGCTGCCGTATTGCGCCATGTGGGCCGTTTCCCGGAAGGTCGTCGCGCTACCGGGCGCCCCGATACTGGCAAACCAGCGCAGCAAAGTCACGGGGGGCGGCATAGGACCAAGCAGAAATTTTCTGCAACCCTTTGTCGTTTATGACAACAGCTTGGTGCAATATAGTGCACCCTTACCATCTCGCAGTATGGACCAGTCGATGGGGGCTAATCACAGCCGTCTGGCATACGAATCGACAACGGTTACATCACCTCTAGTCACTGTCCTGCTTTGCACCACTCCGCTCGGACGCCTACCCTAACGGCAAGCAGCCTTTAATCAGCGTGCCACGGAGGCGTTCCCTTCCAGCGAAACCGCGATCATCTGCAAACGCTCACGGTCGTTTATATAGAGCGTGCGTCCCTTGCGCTGGATGATCTCGTCCTGGGTGAGTTGACTGATCACACGCGCCACCGTCTCGCGTGTCGTGCCGGCGCGGGCGGCGATTTCGGACTGGGTCGGCATCGGGTAGACCGACCAGAGATCCGGCACCGCAGGATCGGGGCCGCAGATGCGCAGTAGCTCGATATAAACGCGTTGCACCGCACCAAGCGTGCTCAAATCCATAATCCGATCGTCGCAGATACGAATGATGTGCGCCAAGCGCATCATCACCTTGAGGGCAGCCTTGGGCTCGTCGCTCATCACATCAATGAACAGAGTGCGGGGCATGACCGCGACAAGGGTGTCCTCTGCCGCGGAGACCGTGGCCGAGCGCGGCAGATTGTCGAGCGCGGACAGCTCGCCGAAATACTCGCCCGCCGGAATGGTCGCATAGGCAATCTCCCGGCCCGTGGTCGAGAAATTCGCCACTTCCACAGAGCCGGTGATAACCATAAAGAGATCCCGGCTGTCGCTATCGCGGGCGACGATTTCCTCTCCCCGCTTGTAACGGCGCCACATGCAACCCTGCTCCAGCCGTTGCAACGCATCAGGCGCAAGGCCGGACAACAACTCCACGCTGGCCAGTTGATCGGGCGACTGTTTTTCCATGCTCTGTTCTCGCTTCAGCGATAACGCGCCACTGCGATTCTAGAGACCTTTTCAGCCAGAAGAAACCAGTTTGACCAGCTTACGCGGCGGCAGCAGCGATGACATGCTGCCCGGCGACCGCAATTTTAACTTGGGTGATAGAGGCTGCGGCGCCGGTTTCTAGCTTTTCG
>JASLYQ010000021.1 GCA_030739735.1 Alphaproteobacteria bacterium
GCGGCTGCCTCGACCTCGGCTACCTCCTCGGCCGGCGCTTCTTCCTGGGCCGGCGCTGCGGCTGCCTCGACCTCGGCTACCTCCTCGGCCGGCGCTTCTTCCTGGGCCGGCGCTGCGGCTGCCTCGACCTCGGCCTTGGCCGCCTCCTCGGCTTCCTTCATACGCTCCTGAGCCTTGGCCTTTGGCCTCGCCTTCTGCGGATTGTTGCGCTGGGCCGGCATGGGAACGATCTCAGCCTGGCCGAGAATGCGACCCACGCGGTCGGTCGGCTTGGCACCCTTGGAGAGCCAGTAGCTGATGCGCTCGCTATTGAGCGTGGTGTGTTGCGGGCTGTCCTTGGGTTGCAGGGGGTTGTAGATGCCCACCTTCTCGATAAAGCGGCCGTCGCGCGGACTGCGCACGTCGGCCACCACGATGCGGTACTGGGGCCGTTTCTTGGCGCCGACGCGCGCCAGTCGTATCTTCAATGCCATGCCGTCGTCCTCTTTTCGTTACTCTGTCAGTGGCCGGGAAAGCCCGGCGGCATCATGCCTGGAAGCCCGTGGCGCGCTAGGCCTTTCTTGCCCATCTTGCGCACGCGCTTCATCATTACCGTCATATCCTTGAACTGCTTGAGCAGACGGTTCACGTCCTGCACCGTGGTGCCCGAGCCGGCGGCAATCCGACGCTTGCGCGAGCTGTTTAGCACCTTCGCCTTGCGCCGCTCGCCCGGCGTCATCGACTGGATGATCGCCTCCTGGCGGCGCAACATGCCGTCGTCGACCTTTGCCTGAGCGAGCTGGCTCTTGACCTTGGCGACGCCCGGCAGCAGGCCCATCAGCCCGTCCATGCCGCCCATCTTGCGCATCTGGCGAAACTGGCCCGCCATGTCGGAGAGGTCGAAATTTCCCGCCTCCATCTTGGCGGCGAGCTTTTCGGCCTCGTCCTCTTCGACGACCTGGGCGGCCTTCTCGACCAAGCTGATCACGTCGCCCATGCCGAGGATGCGCGATGCGATGCGCTCGGGATAAAACGGCTCGATGGCATCCAAGCTCTCGCCCGTGCCCATGAGTTTGATTGGGCAGCCGGTGACCGCGCGCATACTGAGCGCAGCACCGCCGCGGCTGTCGCCATCAATGCGTGTTAGCACAATGCCGGTCAGCGCTACGCGCGCCTTGAAGGCGCTGGCGCTGTTGACTGCATCCTGGCCAGTCAATGCATCCGCGACCAACAGGGTCTCGACCGGGCTGGCAACGGCGCTCACTTGCGCGAGCTCAGCCATCAGCGCCTCGTCCACATGCAGCCGGCCGGCGGTATCGAGCACCACCACGTCGTTGCCACCGAGTCGGGCCGCCTGCAGGGCACGCTTGGCGATAGCGGTTGGCACCTGGCCGGCAACGTTGGGCAGCGAGAGCACACCAGCTTGTTCGGCGAGCACGGCGAGTTGCTTCTGAGCAGCCGGGCGCTGCACGTCGAGCGACGCAACCAGCACCGACTTCTTCTCACGCTCGGCTAGATACTTGGCGAGCTTGGCGGCCGTCGTTGTTTTGCCCGAGCCTTGCAGGCCGACGACCATCAGTACCACTGGCGGATTGCCGGAGAGTGCCAGCGGCACGGCCTTGTCGCCCAGTGTCTCGACCAGATGATCGTTGACGACCTTCACCACCATCTGGCCCGGAGTGACGCTCTTGATCACCTCCGCGCCGGTGGCGCGCTCGCGCACCTGGGCGACGAAGTCCTTGACTACTGGTAGTGCCACATCGGCCTCGAGCAGGGCGATGCGCACTTCGTGCAAAGCCTCGCCCACGTCGCTCTCCGAGAGAGCGCCGCGTTTCTTCAGGCGATCGAAGATATCGCCGAACCTGCCGGATAAGGCGTCGAACATACCGATTTCCCAACACCAGTCAGGGCGCCGACACCTCTTTAGCCGACACCCACGCAAATGCGGCCGCAATAATCCGCAAAGCGCAGCTCAAGTCAAGCGGAGCGCTTGGCCTCCACCAGGGAGCCAATACGTAACAACACCCCCTTTCCCATGGACGAGGGCTATCGGCGCCCCATATAACGCGGGTCATGGCTGTTCACCGCTTTACCAAGATGCACGGGCTGGGGAACGATTTCGTGGTACTCGACGGGCGCTGGGCAGCGCTCGTCTTGAGCGCGGACCAAGTGCGCGGTCTCGCCGATAGGCATACGGGCATCGGCTGCGATCAACTCATTCTGCTCGAAGCCAGTGAGACCGCGGATGCCCGTATGCGCATCTACAATGCTGATGGCGGTGAGGCCGAGGCCTGCGGCAATGCTGCACGCTGCGTCGCCTCGACGCTGATGGAGGAGAAGGAGGCCGATACTGCACTTATCGAAACCAGCATCGGCGTACACGAAGCGCATGACGCGGGCGAGGGGCGGGTCAGCGTCGACATGGGCGCGCCGGGGCTCGATTGGGACGAGATTCCGCTGGCCGAGGCCTGCGAGACCCTGCATGTGGGCTTCGCCCATGGCTCGCTCAGCGATCCTGTGGCGACCAACATGGGTAACCCGCATGTGACCTTCTTCGTGCTGGATATTGCCGCTGTGCCACTTGAAGAGTTCGGGCCGGCCATAGAGACGGCTGCCATGTTTCCCGAGCGCATCAATGTCGGCGTGGGCCAGATCACCGGGCCCGCTAGCCTGCGCTTCCGCGTCTGGGAGCGCGGCGTTGGTATCACTCGCGCTTGTGGCACCGGCGCCTGCGCGGCCGCGGTGGCGGCGAGCCGGCGTGGGCTCACCGGCCGCCGCGTGGCGGTTACGCTTGACGGCGGTGTGCTCGATATCGATTGGCGCGTGGATGATCATGTCTGGATGACTGGCGACGTTGCCACCAGCTTCCGTGGCGAGACGGATAGCCTTCTGCCATGAGCGCACAGGCTCCAGCGCCTGAGGTGATCACGTTCGGCTGTCGGCTCAACACCTGGGAGTCGGAGGCGATGGTAACCCGCGCCCGTGCGGCGGGGCTCGACGACGTGGTCATTTTTAACACCTGCGCTGTGACGGCCGAGGCCGAGCGCCAGGCGCGTCAAGCCATCCGCAAGGCTCGCCGGGCCCGGCCCGGGGCGCGCATCGTGGTGACTGGCTGTGCGGCGCAAATAGCGCCCGAGCGCTATGCCGCCATGCCCGAGGTCGACCGCGTGCTGGGCAATCGTGAGAAGCTCGGCGAGGCGCTGTTGGTGACAGACGGTCCCGCCGTTGTGGTCGGCGACATCATGGCGAGTGAGAAGCTCGAGCCTGCCATGGTCGAAGGACCCAAGGGCCGCGCCCGCGCCCATCTGCGTATTCAGGACGGCTGCGACCACCGCTGCACCTTCTGTGTTATTCCCTTCAGCCGTGGGCAGAGCCGCAGCGTGCCTTTAGGCGCCGTAGTCGAGGAAGCGTGCCGCCTGGTCGCTGCCGGCTATCAGGAGATCGTGCTCACCGGCGTTGATTTGACCTCTTACGGGACCGATCTGCCTGGCACTCCGCGCCTCGGCGGGCTGGTAACGCGGTTGCTTGCCGCGGTCCCTAAGCTTGCCCGCCTGCGTCTCTCGTCGCTCGATCCGGCAGCTGTCGACGCAGCCTTGATCCGAGCCTATGGAGAGCAGCCGCGACTCATGCCCCATGCCCATCTCAGTCTCCAAGCCGGCGATGATATGGTGCTCAAGCGTATGCGCCGTCGCCACTCCCGCGCCTATGTGATCGCATTGTGCGATGCCTTGCGCGCGGCGCGCCCGGATATCGCCATCGGCGCCGACATGATCGCCGGGTTCCCGACCGAGACCAATGCTATGTTCGGCAACGGGCTCGATCTCGTCGCGACCTGCAATCTCGTCTGGGGCCACGTTTTTCCCTATTCGCCGCGCCCCGGCACGCCAGCTGCGCGCATGTCGCAAGTGCCGGGCGATGTGCGCAAGGATCGCGCCGGTCGCTTGCGCGAGGCCTTTGCAGCGCGCCTGGCCAGTTATCTGGCAAGCCGTGTGGGGGTTCGCGAGAGCGTGTTGGTGGAAACCGAGACACGTGGGCGCAGCGAGGCTTATGCGGCGGTGCTTCTGGCGGCGCCCGGGACACCCGGCAGCGTTGCCGTTACGCCTATCGCCGGCCATGATGGCACGGCCCTGATCGCAGCATGAGTGAGGCGGAGGACAGCACAGGCGGCTGGCTGACCCGCCTCAGCGCCGGGTTGGGGCGTTCGGCGAAGGCCCTGTCCGACGGCATCGGCGACGTGCTGTTGAAGCGCAAGCTCGATGCCGAGGCGCTTGAGGAACTTGAGGAGCTTCTCATCACGGCCGACCTCGGCGCACCAATCGCGGCGCGGCTGGCGGGAGATTTGGGCAAAAAACGCTTTGAAAAAGATGCCGATGCATACGCCGTTCGCATGGCTCTGGCGGACGACGTTGCCGGTATTCTGACACCCGTCGCCAAACCGCTACAGCTCGACCCGGCCAAACGACCACATGTGGTGTTGGCGGTCGGCGTTAACGGTACCGGTAAGACCACAACTATCGGTAAGCTGGCCACTCGGTGGCAGGCAGCGGGCTACAAGGTTATGCTGGCGGCGGGCGATACCTTCCGCGCCGCGGCGGTAGAGCAGCTCTGTATCTGGGGTGAGCGTGCCGGCGTGCCGGTGGTTACCGGAAAGACCGGTGGCGATCCGGCTGGTCTCGCTTACAACGCCCTGGCGCGTGCCCAAGCAGAGGGCAGCGATGTGCTCGCTATCGATACCGCCGGGCGCTTGCACAACAAGGCCGATTTGATGGACGAGCTGGCCAAAATTGTCCGCGTATTGCGCAAGCTTGACGAGACGGCGCCGCACGACGTGGTGCTGGTGCTTGATGCGACGACCGGACAGAACGCCCACCGGCAGGTGGAGGTGTTTCGCGACATCGCAGAGGTCTCGGGGTTGGTCGTTACGAAGCTTGACGGTTCGGCCCGCGGTGGTGTCGTCGTGGCGCTGGCAGAGCGCTTCGGCCTGCCCATTCACGCGGTTGGCGTTGGCGAGGGTGCGAACGACCTGCGGCCTTTTGATGCGACGGATTTCGCGCGCAGTTTGATGGGGCTGGAAGCATGACGGAAGCCCAGCCACAGCTCGGCGGCGGCAAGCAAGTCGTTAAGCTGCTCTTGGAGCTCGGGCCGCTGGTGGCGTTTTTCATCGTCAACGGTAAGTGGGGCATCCTGCCCGGGACGGCTGCCTTCATGACCGCGACGGCGGTGGCGCTACCTGCGGCTTGGATGCTGATGCGTCAGATCCCCATCATGCCATTGGTCTCTGGCGTCTTCGTTCTCGGCTTCGGCGGCCTGACGCTCTATTTCGAAGACGAGGTCTTTATCAAGCTCAAGCCGACCATCGTTAATTTGCTTTTCGCGACGATCCTGTTCGGTGGCCTCGCCTTGCGCCTGCAGCTGCTACAACGCGTGCTCGGCCAGGTGATTGCGCTGAGCGACTGGGGCTGGCGTGTACTGGGTTTCCGCTGGGCGGTCTTTTTCGTCTGCCTCGCCGCCCTCAACGAGATTGTCTGGCGCACCCAGAGCACTGAAACCTGGATCGAGTTCAAGCTTTTCGGCATCATGCCGCTGACACTTGTCTTCAGCCTGGCCCAGATGCCGCTCATAAACCGCCACCTCATCCAGGATCCGGAGACGGACGATGGGGAGACTGATAGCGATTAACGCATAGCGCTGGCGACGACGATCAGGGTCTCAGCGCGGGCAGCGGACTCGGTCACTTCGAGCGCGGCTTTGAGGGCGCTAGCATGCTCACCGATCTCAGAGAGGGCGAGGGCGCGAGGCAAAGGGGCCGCGATAGCGCCAAGGGTCTCCGCGGTCATTCCGGTCTTGGCGGCCAGGGCCTCAAGACGGGCGATCTGCCACTCGGTGAAGCCGCGGTGCTCAGCATCCGCAATAGCCTCGGTAGTAACGCGCGCGGCGCCGAAATTACCGTTATCGGCCTGGGCCGTCGCGATGGCGGCGATGGCGTCGTCGCGCTCTTTCTGGCTTAGGGTCTCCGCCGCGGTCATGGCACGAGCGAACATGTCTGTATCGCCCGTCACCGCAGCCACCTTGAGCAGGCCCAACGCCTGATAGGCGGGCAGCGCAATGGAATCTGCCATGGCCACCGCAGCGATCACGCGCCCGGTCTTTGCCGTGGTCTCGGCGGCGTCTGCCATGATGGCAGCGCGGATCTCGGGGTGATCGATCTCGGCGGCTATCATGGTTGCGCGGCCGCCGGATACCTTACGGGCGACGGCACGCAAGGCGATTGCGCGCGTCTCATCATTCCCGATATCCTGTGCGGTGTCCTGTGCCGCTCGCGTGTCGCCGGCTTGTAAGGCGTCAGACGACAGGCTACTCAGTGCCATGTCGCGGGCCTCGCCCCAGGGAATACGGTCTAGCTGCTCTATGCCACCGGCCGCGACGACGGATGCCAGTGCCCAGGCCTGTGCGTCTTCGTCCGCGATGTTGTCGGCCAGGGCCAGGGCGGCAGAAGCATCACCATTCAGGGCGAGGGCACGGGCGAGGGTGCTGGCCGCCTCGTCGCGCGCCGGTCCAGGGATCATCTCTGCGAAGGTTATGCTGGCATCGTCGAGGCGACTGTCGCTGGCCTCCGCATCGACGACGGCGGCAAGCGTTGCTTCGCGCCCGGTGTCGTCTTGCGCCATCACGCGCGCTGTTGAACGTGCCATGGCCGAGCGACCCGAGGCGGCAAGCGCCGCGCTGACCTCAATCAAGGCCTGATGTCGAATCTCGACATCGGCGATTTTTTCTACTTCCGTCACGGCGGACATCAGTGGATCCGGGTTGTCGAGCCGTCTACTCAACGATAGTAAAGTATGCACGCGGTCGAGTGGATCCAGAATACCACGGGCCTCAGCGATCGCCGAATTGCGGCTCTCTTCGTCGCCCAAGGTGGCGGCAATCGTGCCCCAGGCCTCGGCCCGTGCGGACGGCGAAGGCAGCGCAGCAGCCAAATCGTGCGCGCGATCCTTGGCACCGTGAGAGGCCCATGCGCCGGCGACGCTGCTGCCGAGATATTTCGCCGCATGTGCATCACCGGAATGGCGGACCATGTCGTCCGCCAGGGTCAGCACGCAAAGCGGCTCCGGGTCCGCCAGGCAGGCCTCGACGTTGGCACCCGCCCAGGCTAACGTCGGTAGCGTCAGGACGGTCGCGGCAAGAAGGACGAGACCCCTCATGGCGCCGGCGCGCTGCGCGGTGTCCAGTCGCCCGCCTCCACGGCCTGGCGATGATGGGTCAGTGCCCAGTGCACGCTGGGAAAGGCTAAGTTGCTCCACGGCATGTCCTCCCACTCGAACAGATCGACCGCTTGGCTCTCCGGGCCTGGCGACACGGCGTCGTTCGTGAGACGCGCGGCGTAGAGAATTTGCACCTGGCTGATGTGCGGAATGTTGTAGATCGCCAGCAGGTGCTCGATGTTGATATTCGCATTGGCTTCCTCGATAGCCTCGCGGCGGGCGCCGTCCTCGGTCGATTCCTCGAGTTCCATATAGCCGGCGGGGATTGTCCAATAGCCGACGCGCGGGGCGATCGCCCTTTGGCACAGTAGGAGCCGGCCGTCGCCGGCCAGGCAGACCGAGCCGACGACGATGAGCGGATTGCGGTAATGGATGAAGCCGCAGTCCGGGCAGGTGTGGCGCGGCCGGCTGTCGCCTTCGGGCACTCTCAGCACCCGCGGCCCAACGCCGCCGTTGTCTCCTAGCTCTGTCATAAATTCATCATAGCACTCATGCGGTTCCAATAGACGTGAAAGGGCTCTAAAACTTGATCCCATGAGCCAGTCAGAGACTATCCGCCGCCTGCTCGATGCCGGCGGAGACGACGCGGCGGCGCTGATCGCCCCCGACCGCGATCCACTCAGCTTCGGCGCGCTCCGCGCCCAGGCCGACGCTACTGTCGCCGCGCTCAACGGCTGTGGCATTGGCCGCGGCGACACGGTGGCCATCGTGCTGCCCAACGGGCCTGACATGGCGAGCGCCTTTGTTTCCATCGCCTGCGCCGTGACGACGGCACCGCTCAATCCCGCCTATCGCGCGGAGGAACTGGATTTCTATCTCGGCGACCTCGACGCCCGAGCCCTCGTGGTTGCGGCAGGCGCCGATGGCCCAGCACGCCATGCGGCCGCTGAACGGGGTATTGCCGTGTATGAACTCTATCCAGGCGAGGAAGCTGGCCGTTTCACCCTGCAAGGGCCTAAGCAGGCGCGCGAGGTGCGTGGTGGGTCGGCGGAGGTTGGCGATATCGGGTTGATCCTGCATACCTCGGGCACCACATCGCGGCCCAAGATGGTGCCGTTGAGCCAGGCTAATTTGGCGGCATCGGCCCAAAATATCCGCGAGACGCTGGCTCTGGTACCGGAAGATCTTTGCCTCAACGTCATGCCGCTTTTCCATATTCACGGGCTGATCGCGGCGGTATTGTCCTCGCTTGTCGCCGGCGCTGGCATCGTCTGCACGCCGGGGTTTAATGCGCTGCGTTTTTTTGCCTGGCTCGGTGAATACAAGCCGACCTGGTACACTGCGGTGCCGACCATGCACCAGACCATCCTGGCACGGGCGGCGCGCAATACTGAGATCGTGGCGCGCAACAATCTGCGCCTGGTACGCTCGTCTTCGGCGTCGCTCCCGGCGCAGGTGATGGGTGAGCTTGAAACGCTATTCGGGGCGCCGGTGATCGAGGCCTATGGCATGACAGAGGCTGCGCATCAGATGACCAGTAATCCGCTGCCGCCGGCGGTGCGCAAACCGGGTAGCGTCGGCCTGCCTGCTGGCTCCGAGGTGCGCGTGCTCAAGCCCGAGGGGGGCTTCGCCGAGCCAGGCGTGACCGGTGAGATAGTCATCTGCGGGCCCAACGTAACGGCGGGTTATCTTGCCAACCCAGAGGCCAATGCTGGCGCCTTCATGGACGGCTGGTTCCGCACTGGCGACCAGGGCATGCTTGACGCAGACGGCTATCTGA
Organism: Alphaproteobacteria bacterium; assembly: GCA_030739735.1. Taxonomy (NCBI): domain Bacteria; kingdom Pseudomonadati; phylum Pseudomonadota; class Alphaproteobacteria; species Alphaproteobacteria bacterium. The sequence continues at coordinate 8,962 of JASLYQ010000021.1, forward strand.
CGATTACCGGGCGGCTCAAGGAGATTATCAATAGAGGCGGCGAGAAGGTGAGCCCAAGTGAGATCGACGACGTACTCATGGATCACGAGGCTGTGGCGCAAGCAGTTACTTTCGCCATGCCGCATGGCAAGCTCGGTGAGGAGGTGGCCGCAGCGGTTGTGCTGCGCGATGGTGCGGATGCCGATGAGCGCACCTTGCGTGACTTCGCCGCGTCACGCCTTACCGACTTTAAGGTGCCGCGTAAGATAGTCTTCCTCGACGAAATCCCGAAGGGCGCCACGGGAAAGCTACAGCGCATCGGGTTGGCCGAGAAGTTGGGCCTCTGAGATGAAAATCTGCGTCTACGGCGCGGGTGCCATAGGCGGCTACATGGCGGCGCGGCTCACACGTGCCGGCCAGGATGTCACGGTGATCGCGCGTGGCGCCAAGCTCGAGGCCATGACACGAAACGGCTTGCGGTTGATCTCGGAGCCTGCCGGTGAGGATTTCACAGCGCACCCGGTCGTCACCGAGGATGCTGCCGGGGTTGGGCCTCAGGATGCGGTCATCCTTGCCATGAAGGCGCATTCCTTGCCGGACATCGCCGAGCGGCTTGCGCCCCTGCTGGGCTCTAAGACTGTGGTGGTGCCTGCGGTAAACGGCGTGCCGTGGTGGTATTTCCACAAGCTTGATGGACCCTGGGAGGAAAAGCAGATCGAGACCGTCGATCCCGGCGGTCTGCTATGGCGTTATGTCGGGCCAGAGCGGGTTATCGGTTGTGTGGTCTACCCTGCGGCTGAGGTTGTCGAGCCCGGGGTCGTCCGTCACCTAGCGCTCGACCGGTTGCCCCTAGGCGAGCCCAATGGCTCGCGCTCCGAGCGCGCCCTAGCCCTAAGCAAGATTATGGTTGGTGCTGGCTTCAAGTCGCCGGTGCGTCCGCGTATCCGGGATGATATTTGGATCAAGCTTTGGGGCAATGTCGCCTTCAATCCGTTAAGTATGCTAACTGGTGCAACACTTGTGGATATTGCGTCAGACAAGGTGCTGCGCAGCACCGTGCGGACCATGATGGTCGAGACCAAGGCCGTGGCCGAGACCTTGGGCGTTAGCTTTCCCATAGATGTTGATCGCCGCATTGACGGTGCAGCTAAGGTAGGTGAGCACAAGACCTCGACCCTGCAGGATTACGAGGCGGGGCAGGTGGTCGAGTTGCCGGCGCTGATCGATGCTGTGGCCGAACTCGGCCGCCTGACTGCGGTACCGACGCCGACCATTGATATGATCGCTGCTCTGGCGCGCAGGCGCGCACTCACATCTGGGACCTGGCCGTCCGCCCTATAGGTGGGGCTCGCGTTGGCCGCTACGGCGGTTGACGAAATCGACGAAGGCGTCTGCCGGCAAAGGTGGGCTGATTAGCAGGCCCTGGATCTGGTCGCAGCCGAGATCGCTCAGCATGCTCGCCTGGTCCTCGGTCTCGACGCCCTCGGCCAGCACCTTCATACCGAGGCTGTGCCCAAGATGTATGATAGCGCGGGCAATGGCCCCGTCGATCGGGTTTCTGGTGATGTCGGTGACGAAAGAGCGGTCGATCTTGAGCTTACCTACGGGTAGCCGCTTGAGATAGTTGAGCGACGAATAGCCTGTACCGAAATCGTCAATCGATAGCTCCACTCCGAGTTCGACCAAGCTGGTGAGCGTTTCCACGGCAAGTGCCGCGTTGGGCATCAGAACGCTCTCGGTAATCTCGAGGCCGAGCAGGCGCGGCGGCACGCCCGCGCCGAGCAGGGTGTTGCGCACCTTGTCGATTAGCGCGCGGTCCTGAAACTGGGCCGGTGAGACATTGACCCAGATCGGCACCGTCAGACTACCCTTGCGCGCCCAGTTACCAAGCTGGGCGCAGGTGCCCTCCAGCGCCCAACCGCCGATGGCGAGGATCATGCCCGTGGCCTCGGCATGGGCGATGAATTCGCCAGGTGCGACCAGTCCGCGCGCAGGGTGATTCCAGCGCAGCAGTGCCTCGCCGCCGACGACCATGCCGTCGGCGAGATCAACCTTGGGCTGATAGTGCAAGGCGAACTCGTTCTGCGCGAGGGCACGGCGCAGGCCTTGGCCGAGCCGAAGGTGGTGGTGCGCCTCCTCGCCCATGTTACGCGAATAGAAGGCGGCACAGCCGCGCCCCAGGGACTTCGCACGGTAGAGCGCCAGGTCCGCGCCTTTCAGCAGATCTTCTGCGGATTCCGCATGGTCTGGATAAAGCGTGATGCCGATCGAGCCGCCGGTATGCAGGGCCTGGCCTTGCGACATGACCGGCTCGGCAAGCACCGTCTCGATGGCCTGCGCCAGCTCGCTCACCTGCTCCGCACCGGTGATGCCGGGCTGGATGATTGCGAATTCGTCGCCGCCGACGCGCGCCGCGAGGCCGTCCGCTGGCAGGCAACCGCGCAGCCGTGTTGCCACCTCTTGCAGCAGCCTGTCGCCGACGGCATGACCCAGGGTGTCGTTGACGGTCTTGAAATGGTCGAGGTCAATGAGCAGCAGTGCCACCATCGTGCCGCTGGCCTCGGCCTGACGGGTGAAATGTTGCAAGCGCTCGAAAAAGTGTCCCCGCCCGGCCAGGCCGGTTAGGGGATCATTGTCCGCCGGCTCGCGATCGGGGGTGATTTCTGCAATCACCAGCGTATAGCACCTGTCGCCGTCGTCGAGGGGCGCTTCGCTGGTTTTGCCCTCTAGCAGCGTGCCATCGCCACGGCGTAGCCGCTGGGTATCCTGGTCCAGGACGGTAGCGAGCAGCAGGCCTTGGAGAGCATCTGCGGAATCATAGCCCAACGTCGCCGCACCGCGGCTATTGCAGAACAGAACCCTGTCTCCATCGTGAACTAACGCCACGGCAGGGGTCAGCTCGAGCAACTCGCGGTAGCGCGCTTCGCTCTGCCTGTGCCCCTGCTCGTGCTCCCGCTCGACGGTAATATCGCTCCAGCCGGTCACGCGGTAACCGTTGGCGAGTTGGGCCGTGGCGAGGCGAAAGAAGCGGCCGGGCAGCATCTCGACGATATCGCCTGGCTCACCACCCCTTTGCTGGGAGAGATGCCGAGCAAGCCAGCCACAGGAGTCATCTTGCGCGGAGGCAATGGCGCCGGCCCCCACTGCGGCCTGCAGGAGCACCTCGTAGGAGACGCCGGGGACCATCATATGAGCAACAGCAGGAAGCACCGCCGCGAATTCCTCGTTGCGGGCCAACATTGCTTCGGCATCGTCCCAGAGCGCAAGCGCCAGGGTACTAACGGTCGGCATGGTCCCTGCCTGTTGCGCTACGTTGTGAATACGTTTCCTTGGACGAGAATCTAGAGCATTATCCGGCGCCTTGATACCCAATTCACCGCGCACGATTGTCGGGATATGCTATGTGTGGTCGCTACTCTCTGACTACGTCCGAGGAGGCTCTTGTCGGCCTGTTCGAGGCTGGATCCTTGACAGGATATGGGTCACGCTACAATGCGGCACCAAGCCAAATCCTTCCCGTCGTGCGCCTCGACGCCGAGGGACAGCGGCAATGGGCGTGGCTGCGCTGGGGTCTGGTGCCCTCCTGGGCCGAAGATCCGGCCGTTGGCAATCGTATGATCAATGCGCGGGCCGAGACCGTTGCCGAGAAGCCATCTTTCCGTGCCGCCTTTCGCCGCCGCCGCTGTCTGGTTGCGGCAGACGGGTTCTATGAATGGCAGGCGCGCGACGGTGCCAAGCAACCCTATTATGTCACGACTGCTGACGGCAGGCCGATAGCCTTTGCCGGGCTTTGGGAGTGTTGGGGCGGCGATGCACCGCTCGAGACCTTCACCATCCTCACGACCGAAGCCTCGCCGGATCTGGCTCTCATTCATCACCGCATGCCGGTGATCCTTGCGCCGGCGCATCAATCCACTTGGCTGGAGACGACGGATGCGGGTCTGCTTGCCGGGTTGCTGGGACCGGGTGACGGAATAAGGCTGGTAGCGCGGCCGGTAAGTCAGCATGTCAACAATCCGCGGCACGACGATGCGGCGTGCTTGGCGGCTGTCGGCGATAACGGAGCACCTCTGTAGACCCTCCTCCACAGATGAGGCTAGCTTAGCGCCATTCCGCCGCTCCCTGGCCCATTTTTTGCCGTTGACACCATGGCCGCTACGTCACATTTCAGATGGCGGATATCGCCGCGCCCCACGATCTTCTCCGGTCTCCGACGACGGGTTCTGGTAGGGTGTATCCTGTTTGTTTTACCGGCCGTGATAGCATCGGCAATGTATGGTTTAGTCAGGTTTTCGGTGGTAAGCTACCGTCATGATGAAGTGAGAACGACCCAGTATTAATTGTTAACCTTGTCCCACATCTCGGCGGCTAATGCTTAGGCTTTCGATAATCCCACTCATACCGGAGGACCCGCTGGGTGGTCTGTTCGTATCTAATTCTTAACCATGCTTTTCATGTAACCGACAACAGGTTAACGGTGCCTTGCCGGTCGCTCAGCCGAGTGTTGCTGCCACTTCTGGATAGGTTTCGGCTAACATCTCGCGCACAGGACCGCGGATTAGGTCTAGCTCCTCGCGCCTCGGCGCGGGCGTGGTCGCCGCTGTTGCGGCATGGGCGAAGGGAAACCCCGTGGCCGCCTCGACCTCTTGCAAATCATGGCCTGGGTGTAGACTTTCAAGGTTGAAGCGCGCGGTCGCCTTGTCAAAGTCGAATATGGCACGGCCGGTGACTAGCGCGCTGGGCCCGCCTGGACGGTAGACGCCCTCTGGCCCGCTGCCCGGCGCGCTGATGAAATCCACTTGCGGCACCAGCACCCTGGAGCTGTGCTCTTCGCGAAACAGGATAACGTTTGGTACCATGTAATAGAGATAGGCGGAGCCGAAATTGCCGTGAAACCTGACGCTCAAGTTGGGATAGTCGCCGACACCGACTAGGTTGATGTTGGCTTTGCCGTCGATTTGGCCACCGCTAAGAAAGAAGACGTCGACACGGCCGCGCCCGGCTGCATCGAAAATCTCACGGCCGCCGTCGGCATGGCGGTAGAAGCGCTCGGAGCCGAGAACGGTGATACGCAAGTGCCTAGCGCTACGCTGGTGCGCAAGCATGGCAGCAGCGGCCGGGATGGGTGAGATTGCGCCGGCAACCACGTGACCGTGATCGGGCAGACGCCGCGCAAGCACGGCAATCAGCAGCTCGCGGTTGCTGTAGGAGGTAGGTGACATCGGCTATTCGGCGGCGACGGCCTGCCCATTCAGCACATGGTCGTCCAGATAGGCAGTGAAGCCGGCAGTCGTTTTTGCCTGCTTGGCATACGCGCGCATATGGGCGCCGTCGGGCCCGTACTGGTTGGCGAACCCGACCGGCCAAGCGCCGCCAGGACAGGCCGCGACATGGTCCATGTAAAGTGAGGATATGGTGCCCGAGGCGGTCGCCGGGTCGTCGAGCAGGTTCCCGCTGACGCGTTTTTCCACCGTTGCTAGGGTGATACGCGCGGCGTGAGCCATGGTCAGGACCTCGCGGCGCAAGCCGATCCAAACATTGCCCTCATCGTCGGCGCAGGCGGCATGGATCAGGGCCACATCAGGAGTGATGGCCGGCAACAGAGCGATCGGATCGCGCATGCTTTCGGGTGTATACGGATTGTCGATTAGCTTCCAGTCCTTACGCAGGCGCTGTACGTCCGAGCCGATGAGGCCGCGCAGCGGTATGAAAGGGATACCCTTCTCGGCGGCCTGTAATGCCGCGTGAATGGCCGGGCACGTGGTCTCGCGAACGGCAAGGCCGGGCTTGCCCGCGGCCACATGAAAACGCGGTGCGCCGCCATATTCGCCGAGGTTCACCGCAGCGCTCTCGATTTGCGCCACACAATCGGCTCCGATCAACAGGTCGGCGGCAAGGCCGCTGGTGGGACCACCGATGAGCGTAAGACCGCGCGCGCCTTTGCGAATCAAGGCGCGAACGGCGGCCATGGGCACGCCGTTGGTATCGCAAGGCATGATCAAGGACGCCCCGTCGGAAATGGCCTCGACCAAGCTGTCGGCATCGTTCTTGAACAAACTCATCCGTGGGCCTTTCCTGTGCTGACGTTGGCCAGTGTAGCCGATTTTGCTTGCATATAGGCAAATCCGCCTCGGTTGTCGATTTTGCGCGGGTCTGGGTTGCAGGCGAAGCTATTTTCAAAGACTGCAAAAAAGCCCATATTCAAGTTCCCATATTCCACGGTGGTTAGAGCGCAATAACCCCAGCAGAAGAGCCAAAACGGCATAAAGCGAATGAAACTGAAGACGACAATTTTCAGCACTGTCCTGATCGCCGCTGTGCTCGGCGGCGGAGCCTATGGCATGAATTGGTGGAAGATGCGACAGGTCGTCGTCACCACCGACAACGCCTATGTGCGTAGTGACGTGACTGCAATTAGCCCTCGTGTCGCCGGCTATATCGAGACCCTGCATGTGACGAGCAACCAGCACGTGACCGCTGGCCAACCGCTGGTGACGCTGCAGGCGGACCAGTACGAATCCGATGTCGATTCGGCGCGTGCAGATCTGCGTGCTGCCGAGGCCGAGATCGAGATCTCACGGGCCACCATCGCGAATATGGGCGCCCGGCGTGCCTTGCAGCAATCGCGCGTGCGCCAGGCCGAGGCGCGTGTGGAGGCGGCGCGGGCCCAGGCCGAGCAAGCTGCGCGCGAGGTCGAGCGATATAGTCAGCTGCTGGATCGTGGCACGGGAACACGCCAGAAATTTGAGGAGGCGACGACCCACGACCGCACCATGCGGGCTGAGGTGACGCGCGCCCAGGCGGAGGCCGCAGCGGAACGCGCCGAACTGCCGGTGATCGATACCGATGTGCTGCGTATCGAGCGCGAGATCGATAGACTGCAGGCCAAGGTCGACCGGGCCCGCTCCGATCTCGATCGGGCCGAGATCGCGCTGTCGGACACAGTGGTGGTGTCGCCGATCGATGGCGTGGTGGGTAATCTTCGCGTCGAGAACGGCATGTATACCGAGGAAGGTTGGCCGATGCTCTCGGTGGTGCCTTTGCAGACCACCTACGTCATCGCCAACTTTAAGGAGACCCAGCTTGAGCGACTGCGCGTCGGCCAGGAAGTGCACATGGAGATCGATGCCTTCCCGGGCATGATGCTGGTCGGGTATATTGACAGCTTGGCGCCGGCCAGCGCTGCCGAGTTCAGCCTGCTGCCGCCGCAGAATGCCACCGGCAACTTCATCAAGGTGGTGCAGCGAATTCCGGTAAAAATATTCTTCGACTTTCCGGCGGGCTTCGCGGCACGACTGGTGCCGGGTATGTCGGTAGTGGTCACGGTCGATACTCGTAGCGCCCCCCAGGGCGCGGCGCTGGCCGACGAGGGTTGAAGGCGAGTAGTCGTTTCGGATTGAATAACGGTTAAACGAAAGTCGCCGGCCCCTTGCGGGACCGGCGGCTAAATCTTTCAGCCTTGCGCGGAGACTAGAGGTCGGCGCAGGCGTAACAGTTAATTTCGAGACCGACCGCAACTTCAACGATTACAGGCTTCGTCCACATGATCCGAACTCCTAAATTTACCAAGCCTTCTGGCCTGTGTTGTGGCTAACTCTACGGTACCCAAACCCTTGGGACGCTGACGAGGCAACGCCCCGCATGACGAAGGCTACGGATTGCCCGCGCCATTACACTCTATAATGACTATAAAGAATCCTTATGGCGCGGCTCAGAGCGCTTTGAGGAGCGGTGGCAGGGGCTCGATGGGCGGCAGCTGTATGGTCGCGCCGGCGGCTTTGACCATTTCGACGACGCTGACATAGGGCTCGATGCGCGCATATTGGGTAGGCAACAGGGCGACGATCTCGCGATTAGGCAGCGTTGTGCGGTAGAGCGTGACGGCAAACCCGCGCTTGGCGCCCAAGGCTGCCGTCAGGGCCGGGACTACGGCCACGCCGAGTCCTGCCTGGACCATAGACAGCGCCACTTCGTAGCTGCGCGACTGGGCTATAACCCGGTAATGGGGTAGAACGTGCTGGTACCAGTCCTCGATGCGCTTTTTGTGCTGGTTGCCGAAATTGAACTGGATGGTACTGTTGACGACTGTACGCTCTGTCGGTGCTAAATCTCGCTCCACGTCGCCCACATCCGAAAGGTCCAGCCCCTCAGGCACCGCCAGCACATAAGGGTCAGAGGACACTTTTTCTCTCAGGAAGCTGGCGCCGTCGCCGGCGGTCGAATCGGTTGCTAGTAAGGCCATGTTGATGCGGCGTCCGTAGAGTAGATCAACCGCTTCCGCCGGCGAGGATTCGTGAACGTCCATCTCCAACTCGGGATAACGCGTAGCCAAGAGGCGCAGCGATTCGGGCAATACGTTGCGGGCGATGGAACTGAGTGCCCCGATCGAAACCACGCCGCGGGTGCCGGCGGAGAACTCCTCCAGGCCGATCAGGGCTTCCTCAACGCTCGACAGAATAACGTCGGCCTTGCGCAGCAGAAACTGACCGGCATCGGTGGGCGTCATCTCGTTACGGCTGCGATTGAAGAGCTGGGTGCCGACCTCTTCCTCAAGCTTGGAGATTTGCTGCGACAGCGAGGGTTGAGCGAGGTCGAGAATCTTCGATGCCTTGGTGAACGACTTGGCCTGCGCCACGGCCCAGAAGATTCGCAGCTGGTGCAACGTAACGGCGCTGGGATTAATCAGTGGTGGCGCCACAGCATCGGGAATGCTTGCGATATCCGCTTTCGCAACGGTGCTCGCCTTCGCCATCACTCCTGCTCCTAGGTCAAATTCCACGCACGCAAAAGCGCGCGCCGCACGGTACGTCGGCAAATACCGCCTATTCAAGCAATACCGGTTATTCGTTCAGGGTTATTAGTTCAGTAAACTCGGATCAAGGTGCAGGTAGTCATAGCGGCCGGCTGATTCTACAATGACCTCGCGTGGGCCGCTGCTGTCGTTCACAGTCCAGGCGATCGGTACACCGGCGTGTCGATGCTCTATTCTTTAGAGCCTGCGTAACATCAGCAACCCGGCGAGCAGCCCGAAAAGCGCTGCGAGTGCGCCGATCGGGCCGGGACCCGGCACGGGCTCGATCCGCAACGGCCCAGTGAGGCCGGGGATACCCGGTATGTCGCCATCGCCCCCGGCGACGCGGATCTCGCCGCGCAGGCCTTTCTCCGTGTGCTGGGGCATGTCGCAATGGACCAGATAGGTGGCGCGGTTGCTGGGTAGGATGAAGGTTCCCGTCTTCTGCGCCTTGCCCGCCGCCTCCATATGGAACATGCCTTGCGGGTAGAGGTAATGCGGCAGCCCGTGCACCATCCACTGGTGGCGCACGCTGTCCTCGTTGATGAAGGTCACGGTCAGGCGTGTGCATGGCTCGACGTCGAAGACGTTGCGGTTGTAACCGAAAGTGGTGCCGGGATACCCCTCGGCATAATGGCGACCCGCGCGAACAGTTATCTCGATATCAGCAGAGATGGCGCTGCAATTCTCCGGCAGCGTGTCACGATTCTCGTTCATCACCATGCCCTCGTCGTCGAAGGTCATGGCCTGGTGGTCGTGGGCGCTATGATCTATCGATGCTGTGTCCTCGGTCACCGCTGCGACCGTGATGCCGGGCGGCGCCAAGGCGATTGTGCCGATGCGGTAAATGTGGTCGCGCCCGCGTTTGAGGCTGAAGGTTACTATGTCGCCTGCCGCGAGATCTCCGGCGCTGACGTCTTCTGAGAGTTCCAGGTCCATGGTCATCTCGGGCCAGCCGATGCCGGGAATGGGGTCATGGGTAAGGTTCAGGCTGCGCCCATCCTCAGCGATACGGTGGATGACGCCGACGCCGCTGGCCGCCTCGTCATCGGCCAACGCCGCCGCTGCCAGCAGCGTGATCACCAGCGCGAGAGCCCGCATCATGCCCGCCGTCTGCGCATCAAGGCGAAGAGCACGGCCAGCAAGAGGCCGATATCGAGGCCGAACAGGATCGGTCGCAGTGTCGGCCAGCTCTCTGGCGCCACGTCAGCCAGGGTGCCGAGCGGGTCGTAGGTCTGCCATATGGGAACCCGCCCAGCATAAAAGGCCGGGCTGAAATAGGGGCTCCAGTCGACGCCCTGGAGTTTCGGCAGGCCACCATCCACGAGGTAGGATTCATAGACGATGGCGCTGATGCCGCCGCCGGGACCGATGCCGTTATTGGTGACCGCGGGCGCGTGATGGTCGTGCATCAGCCAGACCCCCTGGCCATAGCTATGCAGGCCGTCGTCTACGGTCTCGAGTAGCAGGTCGGCGCGCTGCATTGGGGCCACCCAGACCACGTCACGGATCAGCTGGGTCGCGGGCGGCACTGGCACCCCGTCGGTGTGGGTGACGGTGACCTTGTGGCCATGGGTATGCAGGGCGACGCCTTCTGCGCCGCCGTTGGCCACGCGCAGACGCACGCGCTCGTTCGGCGCTACCACGATCAGGGACTCGCGCGCCGTATAGGGGAAGGAGCGGCCATTGAGCAGAAAATAATCGGAGCTGCGTTCGGTGATGTCGTAGCGGCGGTGAATTTCCTTGATCACCCGTCGTGGATCGTTGGAGAGGCGCACCAGATCGTGCATCTCGCGATCCACCTCCTGATAGTGGAGGTCGTATTCGCGGTCGTAAGCCTCCTGACTGGCTTGCGAGCGCGCCCGCACCTGCCCAGCGCCGACATTGAACGTCTGCACGGGATTGTTTGGCCGGTTCTCTTCCACCACGAACATCGCTTGCAGACCCATCAGGATATGCACGGCGGGTTGCACGTGGCAGTGATAGAACATAGTGCCAGCTTGGCGTGGGGTCATCTCGTAGGTGCGGCTCTCGCCCGGCATCACCGGCATCTCACTGGTCAGAGGCACGCCGTCGTTGCCATCGCCTTGGGCACCGACGTATGGGTGGTCGACGCCGTGGAAGTGGATGGTGTGGGGCATGGTATGGGTGTTTTCGAGGGTGATTTTGACCGTGTCCCCCTGTTCGACGCGGATTACCGGTGAGGGCACGCGCAGTGTGCGATAGGCGGCGCTGTTCTCAGAGGTCTTGGTGGCCATTCCACGGCTTTTGGGTGCGAACACCCAGAAGCCTGGCCTGATGCCGGGGGCAATGGCGTAATCGAGCGACGGTGCCAGGCCGTCGGGCGATGCGCCGTTGAGTTCGGCCACTTCGAGCCGCAGGTGAATCTCGTCTGCATCGCCGTCGCCGTCTCTGTCTGCGCCCTTGACCACGGCATCGGACGCAAGGCGCGTGCGCATGAGCACATCCGGTGACACGTTGTTCGTGCCCTTGACGAAAGCAGCCACCTCGGCCGGGGCGTCGGGATTGCAGCGCGGCGAAGCCTCGATCGCCACGCCGTCCAGGGTTTGCGCGGCGCGCCATTCCGGGAAGGGCTCGTTGCAGATAGCCTCGGTCGCGAGTTCGACCGGGGGTGAGCTTGCCGGCGGTGCCTCGTAAGCTGGTACTTTTCGGGTAAAGACCGCCTGCTGCCAGCTCTCCGGCCACCAAGCCGGCGGCGCCAGCACGATGCCCCCCACAGCAAGACCAAGCGTCAGCGCGATAAGGACGAGTGCTCTATACATCGGTAATCACGACCGCTGATCATACGGAAGGGTGACGGCTTCGCCGCGCCCAATCAACTGAGAAGACATAGCGGCCGCTTCCTAAGGCCAGAATTCGTACCGCCCACTTAATTTAGGTCATCAGTTTTACCAACACCGATGGAAAAGGAAAATAACGAACGCAGCGCGTCGTCGAAACCCGGCTTGTGGGCGGCAGCGAAGCTGATGTAATGGCCCTCTTCGGCGAACTCGTATCGCACGGAGACTGTGCTGGTGGGTGGATCGGCGCAGGTTCGTAGAACAGCGTCGCGCTCTCAATATCGCTTGTGTTGTCGAAATCGGCGAGGGCGGCGTTGTTGGTGATATTGTTGGCATCGCGAATGATGCGGACATTCATTAGCATCTCCCGCAGCACGGGGTCGATGACATCGATCGTGATGATAGCCTCGCCGGTAATGCGCAAACTTTGCGGCGCGATGAGATCGTGGAAATCCACCCACTTCAGGTCCAGCAAGTCCTTGTTTACGAAGTGCACATTGGCCGTGGCGAACTCATCGGTCTGCAAGGTTTGGCTTCACCAGGAGCCATGCTACAAGGCTGGCCTGCGAGAGTGGGGAGGGGATGGACGGCCTCGTACAGTTTGCCCAACAGGTGGTCAGCGGTACCGCCATCGGTTGTGTCTACGCGCTGGTGGCGCTTGGCTTTGTTCTGATCTACAAGGCGACCGAGGTGGTCAACTTTGCGCAGGGCGAGCTGATGATGGTCGGCGCCTTTCTGGCCTACACCTTCATCGTCATTCTCGGCATGGGCTTCTGGCTTGGCGCGTTGTTGGCGCTGCTGGGCACGGCGCTGCTCGGCGGCGCACTCGACCGCGTGGTGATGCGGCCGATGGTGGGCCAGCCTGTCTTCGCCATCATCATGGTCACCATCGGCATTGGCTTCATGTTCCGCAGCATCGTCGCCATGACGCCGGGCTGGGGTGTTGACACCTACACCATCGGAACGCCGTTCTACGGTAAGGTCGTGAGCCTCGGCGATCTGGTCCTCAGCCAAGATCATCTGGCGATCATCGTGCTGACCGTTCTGCTGGTGGCGGCGCTGTTCGCGTTCTTCCGCTACACCCGCCTTGGCGTGGCCATGCAGGCGACTTCGCAAAACCAGCTTGCCGCCTATTATATGGGCATCCCGGTCAAGACGGTCTTCTCCATGATCTGGGCGCTGAGTGCCGCTGTTGCCGCCTTCGCCGGCATCTTGCTGGCGCCGATCGCCTTCGTCCACGTCAATATGGGCTTTCTCGGCATCAAGGCCTTTCCTGCTGCTGTGCTGGGTGGCTTCGGCTCGATCCCTGGCGCTATCGTCGGCGGCCTGATCATCGGCGTCGTTGAGGCGTTGGCCGGCTTCTACTTGCCGGAAGGTTTCAAGGACGTCGCCGCCTATGTCGTACTGCTGGCCGTGCTCATCGTGCGCCCACAGGGCCTGTTCGGCGAGATTGCACGGAAAAAGGTTTGAGATGAGATTCGTCTTCAAGACCTCCTATGACCAGGACATCCGCATGTTTCCCCATGCGGGAGCGTTGTTCTGGTACGGGGTCCTGATCGTCGCGCTGATCGCCGCGCCGCTGCTGCTTGACCGCTATCTTTTGACCCAGGCGAGCTTCGTCGCCATCTTCACTATCGCCGGCGTCGGACTGATGCTGTTATCGGGCTATACCGGCCAGGTCTCACTCGGTCATGCCGCCTTTTTAGCCGCTGGCTCCTACACCGAAACCATCCTCATGGATGCGGGTCTACCGTTTCTAATCTCCTTGCCGTGCTCAGGATTGCTCGCCGGCGTTCTCGGCATCGCCATCGGCTTGCCGGCACTGCGCCTTGCCGGAATCTATCTCGCTATCGCTACCTTGGCGTTCGCTTTTATCGTCGAGGAGGTTCTGGCGCGCTGGGAATCTCTAACCGGAGGGACCAGCGGTCTGATGGTGCCAGAGCTGACCATCGCCGGCGTCTCCTTTTATGATGAGACCTACTTCTACTATCTCTGTGTCGGTGTCGCGGTGCTAGTTATGTTGGCGGCGATTAACCTGCTCCGCTCGTCCACCGGGCGCGCCTGGATAGCTATTCGGGACAGCGAGATTGCAGCTCAGAGCATGGGCGTGAACCTGGCTTGGTACAAGACCATGGCCTTTGCCATAAGTGCCGCCTTCACTGGTCTCGCTGGCGCGCTTTACGCCCATCAACTCACCTATATCAGCCCCGAGAGCTACAACATCCTGTTGTCGGTGGAACTGTTGCTGCTGGTCGTGGTCGGCGGGCTGGGGTCCTTGCACGGGGCTGTGTTCGGCGCCATCTTCGTCATCGTGCTACCAGAGCTGGTCGCCATGCTGCAGGGCGCGCTGCCAGAGAAGATGGCCCAGCAAACCGGCATTAAGATGGGCATCTTCGGGCTCGTGATCGTGCTTTTTATGTTGTACGAGCCGCTCGGTATCTACGGCCGCTGGTACAAGATCAAGCATTACTTTGCCATGTTTCCGGTATACCGCAAGGCGACCTTCAAGCGGCAGAAATCCTATGTAAAATCGGATCGCTTGCGATGAGTCTGTTCGTGGTAGAGGGGCTGAGCATGGCCTTCGGCGGCATCCGCGCCGTCGACGAACTCAGTTTTGCCGTCGAGCCGGGTGAGGTGTTTACCATCATCGGTCCAAACGGCGCCGGCAAGACCACTTGTTTCAACCTGATCAACCGCATTTACAATCCCACAGCCGGCCGCATTACCTTTGACGACCAGGACATCACGCGTCTGCCACCGCACCGTATCGCCGGGCTTGGCATCGCGCGTACCTTCCAAAACATTGAGCTGTTCGACAATGCCAGCGTGCTCGCCAATCTTCTGCTAGGCCGCCATGCCCGCGCGCACGATCACAGCAACTTGCTGGCCGATATGCTGTTCTTGCCCATGGTGCGCCGGGCCGAGCGCGAACATCGGCGCCGGGTCGAGGACGTGATCGACTTTCTCGATCTGCAGCATTACCGCCATAATCACGTTGGCAGCCTGCCCTACGGCGTTCGCAAGGTCGTAGAACTGGGTCGAGCGCTGGCCAGCGAGCCCAAGCTTTTGCTGCTCGACGAGCCGTCCTCTGGCCTCAATACGGAAGAGACCGGTGATATGGCCTTCTGGATCTCCGATATCCGCCGCGAGTTCGGCATCACGGTGCTGATGATCGAGCATGATATGAACTTGGTCGGCCGCGTTTCTGACCGCGTGCTGGCGCTTAATTACGGCCGCATGATAGCAACCGGCACGACGGAGGAAGTTCGCCGTCACCCGGAAGTGGTCAAGGCCTATCTCGGTGAATGAGGCGGGGGATGCGATGACCGAGCCGCTGCTGCGCTTGAGCAATGTCGAAACCAGTTACGGGCCAATCCAGGCCATACGCGGTGTCAGCCTGAAGGTGTCGGAAGGCACGATCGTTACCGTGCTCGGCGCCAACGGCGCGGGCAAGACCACCGTGCTCAAGACCATCTCTGGTGTCATGGATCCGGACAAGGGCACCGTCACCTTCGAGGGCAAGGAGATCCAGCGCCGCGACCCGGATAAAGTGGCACGCCTCGGAATTGCCCATGTGCCGGAAGGGCGTGAGGTGTTTCCCTATCTCAGCGTGCGCGAGAACCTGATGATGGGCGCCTATGCGCGGCGCGATCGCGATACCGTCGTTGGCGACCTTGCGCGTATCCATGACTATTTTCCGGTGCTTGCCGAGCGTGACTCCCAGGAGGCGGCAAGTCTGTCCGGCGGCGAGCAGCAGATGCTGGCCATTGGCCGAGCTCTGATGGCGCGCCCGAAGCTGCTGCTGCTGGACGAGCCCTCGCTCGGCCTTTCGCCGATCCTGATGCAGGAGATCTTCGCCATCATCGCGCGCGTCAATGTGGAGGAGGGCACCGCCATACTTCTGGTGGAGCAGAACGCCCACATGGCGCTGGAAATCGGCGAGAAGGGCTACGTGCTTGAAGTTGGCCGGATCGTCGTGGAGGATAGTTGCGCGCGGCTGCGCGAGCAGAAGGACATCCAGGAATTCTACCTCGGCAAGCAAGACCAGGGCGTGCGTGGGGAAAAACGATGGAAGCGCAAGAAGCTGTGGCGCTAGGGAAGGACAGGGAGCACACGGTTGCCACCCTGTTTCGCGAGAAGGTGCGCGAAGGTGGCGACGCGGTCGCGCTGCGCGAGAAGCACCTTGGCATCTGGCGCAGCATCAGCTGGCGCGAGTTCGGCGCGCGCGCGCGCGCTCTTGGCCTCGGCCTAGTCTCGCTTGGGCTTGAGCTTGGCGACAAGGTCTGCGTCCTGAGCGAGAACAATCCGGAATGGCTTTATGCCGATTTCGGGGCCATCTGCGCGGGTGGTGTGGTCTCAGGCATCTATCCCACAGACGCGCCCAACCAGGTTGCCTATATCGTCGAAAATTGTGAGGCCAAGTTCCTCTTTGTCGAGGATGACGAGCAGCTCGACAAGGCGCTCGAGGCACGCGACGACATGCCTAATCTGATCAGGATAATAGTTTTCGACATGGAGGGTTTGCACGAGCTTGAGGATGCTCTGGTGATGAGCCTTGACGACCTCTTCGTCCTTGGCGAGACGCTGCACCAGGAGGATGCGGCGCTTTGGGACTGGCGCATCGACCAAGCGAAGTCCGAGGACCTCGCCATCCTGGTCTACACTTCGGGTACCACGGGCCCACCGAAGGGGGCGATGATCAGTCACCACAATCTTATTTATCAGGCCGTCAACTTCACCCCGTTGCTGCCGGCTGAACCGGGCGATGACCGGCTATCTTTCCTACCGCTTTGCCACATTGCCGAGCGCGGCATGGCGTATATCTCGCTTTATGCCCGCATCACCACCAACTTCGCCGAGAGCGTCGATACAGTTGCCGAAGATCTGCGCGAGGTGCAGCCGCGCGCCGTGGTCGCGGTGCCACGAATCTGGGAGAAGTTTTATTCCGCGATCACCATTGCGGTGGGCGACGCGACCTGGTTGCAGAAGCTCGCCTACGGCAAGGCAATCGAGGTCGGGCTGGCTGCGGTCGAGCGCGAACTCGAAGGCCAGAAGGTACCGTTGGGCCTACGTATCAAGCGCAAGTTAGCCTACTGGCTGGTGTTGAAAAACATCCGCCGCATGATCGGCGTCGATCGCTGTAAATGGCTGGCCACGGGCGCCGCCCCCATCGCACCAGACCTGATCAAGTGGTATCTCGCGCTTGGCTTGCCGATGCTGGAGGCCTATGGCCAGACCGAGAGTGCCGGCATCGCCACGCTCGCGACGCCCGATGCCATCAAGCTCGGCACCGTGGGGCGTACGGTGCCGCATGCCGAGATCCGCATATCGGACGAGGGCGAGATCCTCATCGGCGGTGATATCGTCTTTATGGGCTATTATCGCAACCCGGAAAAGACCGCCGAGACGATCCGCGACGGCTGGCTGCACACCGGCGATGTCGGCAGCCTTGACAATCAAGGGTATGTACGGATCACCGACCGCATGAAAGACATTATTATCACCGCTGGCGGTAAGAACATCACACCATCCGAGATCGAAAACCAACTCAAGTTCAGCCCCTATATCTCGGATGCGGTGGTGATCGGCGACGGCCGTAAGTTTCTCTCATGCCTGATCATGATCGACCACGACACGGTCGTGAAATACGCCCAGGATAATGCCGTCCCCTTTACCAATTTTGCCAGCCTGACGCGCGCGCTTGAAGTGGTTGATCTGATCAACGCCGAGGTCGAGGCTGTGAATACAAAATTTGCCCGCGTTGAGACGATAAAGACCTTTCGTCTGATTGATCAGCAGCTCGACCCCGAGGACGAGGAGTTGACCCCGACCATGAAGCTCAAGCGCAGCTTCGTCAGCAGCAAGTACAAGACACTTATCGACGAGATGTATCAGGCCGCCTGAGAGCGGTAGCGAATGGGAGGATCTATTATGAAAACAGGTATCACGCTAATCGCCGTTCTGGCTGCGGCTATTGGGCCGCTTGCTACAGCCGCTGCGGACCAGGGTGTCAGCGACGACGAGGTCGTAATCGGGACACATCAGGATCTCAGTGGTCCGATCACCTTCTGGGGCGTGCCGGTGCGTAACGGCATGGTCATGGCGGTCGAGGAGATCAACACCGCTGGTGGCATCCACGGCCGCTCACTCAAGCTGGTAGTGGAAGATTCTGGCTACGATCCAAAAAAGGCGGTGCTAGCGACCCAGAAGCTACTCAATCGAGATGAGATCTTCGTCATGGCCGGCGCTATGGGTACGCCGACAGTCCTCGCCTCGATGCCACTCGTGTTGCGACAGGGCCTGGCGCATGTTTTCCCGTTGACCGCGGCGAAGCAGATGTACGAGCCTTTCGACAAGCTCAAGTTCGCTCTCTTTGCCCCCTACTATCACGCCATGCGTGCGGGCACGAAGTGGATGGTAGAAAACCACGGTAAGACCCGCGTCTGCGCGCTCTACCAGGACGACGAGTTCGGTCTCAACGGGCATCGCGGCGTCGTCGCCCAGCTCGAGGCGATGGGCATGGCACTGGTTGAGACCACCACCTACAAGCGCGGTGCCACGGACTTCTCGAGTCAGATTGCCCGCCTGCGCGCCGCCGAATGCGACTTGGTGACGTTGCAGTCAGTTATCCGCGAGACCGTTGGCTCAATGGCTGAGGCGCGTAAGATCGGCTGGGATGTCGACTTCTTGGTCAATCAGGCGGGCTACGCGCCCGAGGTGGTGATGCTCGGCAAGGAGGTCGTCGAAGGGCTCTACGCCATGGGCATGACGCCGATCCCCGATTACGACAGCGCCAGCACCGACGTGCAGGCTTGGATGGATCGCTACAGAGAGCGCTTCGATGCCGATGCCAACATCCAGGCGGTAGCTGGCTACCAGGTGATTCAGCTGACCGCGCTCGGCATGCAGAATGCCGGTCCCGATCTCTCCACCGATAGCTTCGTTGCCGGGCTCGAGAAAATCCAGGGCTATACGGACATGTTCGGCGCTGCGCCCGCCAGCTTCGGGCCCGAGCGCCGGCTCGCCGCGGAGACGGTTTTCGTCAACCGGGTCGAGGGTGGACGCTGGGTGCAGCTTACCGAGCCGATCGGGTTCTGAGGCCGTGACGGCCGCCGCCGCCCTGCACGGGGAGACGCTCGTCATTGACGGGCTGGTGGTCTCCAACTGGGGCCCAGATGTTTTTCGTTCCATGCAGGCTGGTGGGCTCACCGCAGCCAACTGCACCTGTTCGGTGTGGGAAAACACGGCAGACACCCGCGCCAACGTGGCGCGCTGGCGGGATTGGTTCGAGGCTCATGACGACCTCATCCTGCCGGTGTGTGGGGTCGCGGACATCCATGCTGCCAAGGCTGCCGGTAAGGTCGGGATCATTCTCGGCTTCCAGAACACCTCGGCCTTTGAGGACCGCCTGGAGCGGGTGGCGGAGTTTAAAGAGACAGGCGTTGGTATCGCCCAGATCACCTACAACACCCAGAACCTGGCCGGCAGCGGCAGTTACGAGACGCGCGACGGCGGGCTGTCGGATTTTGGCCGCGAGATGGTGGCCGAAATGAACCGCGTAGGTATGCTCTGCGATCTAAGCCATGTCGGTCCGGTCACCTCACGCGACGTCATTGAGGTCTCTGAGCGGCCTGTCGCCTACACCCACTGCCTACCCGCCGGCCTGCGGTCGCATCCGCGTAACAAGAGCGATGATGAACTGCGCTTCATGGCGTCCCGTGGCGGCTTCGTCGGCGTCACCATGTTTCCGCCCTTCCTCGCCCGCGGCACCGAGGCCACCCTTGTCGACGTGGTGGCGGCGATCGATTACGTTATCGCGCTGATAGGTGAGGACTGCGTCGGCATTGGCACCGACATGACGCAAGGCTATGGCGACGATTTCTTCGAGTGGATCACCCGCGATAAGGGCTACGCGCGCAAGCTGACGGAGTTTGGCGAGATCAGCTTCCCGGACGGCTTTGCCTCGCTCGCCGACTACCCGGCGCTGACCGCCGCCATGCTGGCCTCCGGCTGGTCAGAGGCCAAGACCCGTAAGGTGCTCGGCGAAAACTGGCTGCGCTTTCTGAAAGAGGTTTGGCAGGCATAGGTGCGGATGTCGGTGGTGTTGTTTTTATCGCTCTTAAGCCGCCAAACAAAGCCCAGCGCGGCCTCTGCCAACGCGTTGATCTCGTCGAGTCCACTCAAGAATCGGCTAAGTGCGGGTCGACAGTATCGGGCGCGACAATGCGCCCGATATTGATTTCTGTTAAATGACAGTCAGACATTAATCTCTCAGATCCACACGGTCCCTATAGAGGTCGAGCGCTTGCGGATTGTCGAGCGCCTCGATGTTCTTAATGGTGCGGCCATGTACTACCTCGCGCACCGCAAGCTCGACGATCTTGCCACTCTTGGTACGCGGGATATCGGCTACCTGCAGCACCTTGGCCGGCACGTGCCGCGGCGTGCAGCCCTCGCGGATACGCGCCCTGATCTCCGCCGCCATGTCGTCGTCGAGGGTGAGGCCGTCACGTAGCTTGACGAACAGCACTACGCGCACGTCGCCATCCCAGTCCTGGCTGATGACTATCGATTCCGCTACTGCCTCAATCTGCTCGACCTGCCGGTATATCTCTGACGTGCCGATGCGCACGCCGCCGGGGTTCAACGTAGCATCCGAGCGACCGTAGACGATCACGCCGTCGTGCTGGGTGAGTTCGACATAATCGCCATGGTGCCAGACGCCGGGATAGCGCGCGAAATAGGCGGCGCGATAGCGCGCGCCGTCGACATCATCCCAGAAGCAGATGGGCATCGACGGAAACGGCTTGGTACAGACCAGTTCGCCCTTCTTGCCGCGGATCGGCCGGCCGGAGCTGTCGAACACGTCCATTGCCATCCCCAGAACGCGTGCCTGGATCTCGCCACGCCAAACTGGGCCGGTGGGATTGCCTGCCATGAAGCAACCGAGAATGTCTGTGCCGCCGCACATAGACGAGAGACAGACGTCGTCCTTGATGTGCGCGTAGACGTAATCGAAGCTCTCCGGTAACAGGGGTGATCCGGTCGAGAGCACCGAGCGCAAGGCCCCCAGATTATGCGTCGATTTTGGGTCAAGGTTAGCCTTGGCTAGCGCGTCTATATATTTCGCCGAGGTGCCGAGCACGGTTGCTTGCTCAGCTTCTAGATAGTCAAATAGGATATTAGCGTCAGGATAGAACGGTGCGCCGTCATAGAGCAGAAGCGTTGCCTCTGAGGCCAACGCCGAGACTAGCCAGTTCCACATCATCCAACCACAGGTGGTGAAGTAGAACACGCGTTCGTTCGGTGTTATGTCGCAGAGCAAACGATGCTCGTTCAAGTGCTGCAGAAGTGTGCCGCCGACCCCGTGCACGATACATTTGGGCTTGTCCGTGGTACCGGAGGAATACATGACGTAAAGCGGCGTATTGAAGGGCACGCGGGTGTAGGCGATGTCGTCCGCCTTGTAGGGTGCGATGTAGTCGGCAAGCGACACCGCGTCGATATCTACCGACTTGCCAAGATAGGGTACCACGACGATGCGCTCGATTGTCGGCAGCTCGGCCGCGAAGGTCGCGACACGGGCGAGCGATTCGTGGCTTTTGCCGTTGTAGTGATAGCCGTCGGCGCAAAACAGCAGCTTGGGTTCAGTCTGGCTGAAGCGGTCGAGCACTCCCTGGTCGCCAAAATCGGGCGAGCACGAGGTCCAGGTTGCACCCAGCGAGGTGGTGGCGAGCATGGCAATGACGGCCTCCGGCAGGTTGGGTATAAAGCCTGCCACCACGTCACCCTTGCTAATGCCGTCAGCCGCCAGTGCCTGGGCGAGGAGCGAGGTCGCGGCGTGCAACTCATCCCACGACAGCCGCCGCTTTACCTTATTCTCGCCCCAGAAGACGATGGCGTCGCCGGCGCCGCGACGGCGCAGCAGGTTCTCGGCAAAATTCAGCCTGGCGTCCGGAAAGAAGCGTGCGCCGGGCATGGCGTCCATATTCTCGATCGCAACATTGCCGGGCCCGTCGCCGATGACCCCGCTAAAGTCCCAGATCGCCCGCCAGAAGGTCTCGCGGTCGCCGACCGAGAAGTCCCACAGCGCTGCATAATCAGCCACGTCCACGCTCCAGTCGCGGCGCAGCGCGGCCATGAAGGCGGTTAGATTCGCGCTCTTGATGCGCTCGGGTGAGGGCTGCCACAGTGGCTGCGGATCGTTTGACAGGGTCATTGTAACTCCTCACCTGGGCGGCTCGCACCTTGGGTCGATGGTTGCCATTCGGTATATCCAGCAAGGAAGTCAAGGGCTATGCCTCCACCTTGCGGATGGCCCTTGACTTCCTTGCTGGATATGCCACCCGCTCAACATCGACTCAAGGCGCTTCGAGCGTTGTTGCTATCTTGGGCATCTCGCACTTGCACAATAAACTTTGACGCTTTTCGCACTTGCACCATTTATGTATAGTCGCGGCCGTCGTCGTAAGGGCGGGTTTCAGATTCAGCGGGAGAGATAGAAACATGGCTGAAGATCCGATCGTCATTGTGGGCATGGCGCGCACGCCGATGGGCAGCTTTCAAGGAACGTTGGCGGCCTGCTCGGCGGCCGAACTTGGTGCGGTTGCCGTTTCCGGCGCGCTGGAGCGCGCGGGAATCGCGGCGGGCGATGTCGACGAGGTGGTGATGGGCTGCGTGTTGCAGGCGGGCCAGGGCCAGGCGCCTGCGCGCCAGGCTTCGATCGGCGCCGGCATTCCCAATTCTACGGGCGCGACCACGGTCAACAAGATGTGCGGCTCCGGCATGCGCGCGACCATGTTCGGCCATGACATGCTTGCCGCCGGCACTGCTGACGTGGTGGTCTCGGGCGGCCTTGAGAGTATGACCAACGCGCCGTATTTGCTGCCTAAAGCCCGTGGTGGCCTCCGCATGGGCCACGCCGAGGTCAAGGACCATATGTTCCTCGATGGCCTTGAGGATGCTTACGACAAGGGCAAGCTGATGGGCGTTTTTGCCGAGAACACGGCGGAGAAATATCAGTTCAGCCGCGAAGACCAAGATCAGTTTGCCATCCGCTCGCTGGACCGCGGAAAGACCGCCAACGAGGACGGTTCTTTCGCCGCCGAGATGGTGCCGGTAACCGTCAAGACCAGAAAAAACGAGATGGTGGTCGAGCGCGACGAGCAGCCGTTTAGCGCCGACACCAGCAAGATTCCCAATCTGCGCCCGGCCTTCAAAAAGGATGGCACGGTGACTGCGGCCAATTCGAGCTCGATCTCGGACGGCGCCAGCGCGCTGGTAATGATGCGCTGCTCCGAGGCTGAGAAGCGTGGGTTGACGCCGCTCGCCACCATCGTTGCCCACACCGTCAACGCGCACGAGCCCGAGTGGTTCACCACGGCGCCCGTCGGCGCCATCACCAAGGTGCTGGGAAAGGCCGGCTGGTCCAAGGACGAAGTCGATCTCTGGGAGATCAACGAGGCCTTCGCGGTGGTCACTATGGCAGCAATGAAGGAGCATGCGCTGTCCCCCGACATCGTTAATATCCACGGTGGCGCTTGCGCCATGGGCCACCCCATCGGCTCCTCGGGCTCACGCATCATTGCAACGCTGATTGGCGCTATGCAAAAGCACAACCTCAAGAAGGGAGTTGCAACCTTGTGTATTGGTGGTGGCGAGGCGACGGCGATGGCGATCGAACGGGCTGCGTAAGGTCAAGCGTAAGCTAAGACGAAAGGGCGCTCTCTAAAGACAGCGTCTTTCGCGTTATCTAGGTGTGAGTAATAATTCTCCTTGCCACCGACCCCGGAAACCGTCATCTCGATGGATCAAAGGCCGGTCATGCACTAACAATCAGCATGGACTATTGTCCATGGAGGCTAAACACTAACGCGGATCCATCGGCACCATGGCGGCGAAGTTGTGTGCGTCTTCGAAGGCAAGCGCGGCGGCAATCAGTTGGTCCTCACGCCGTGGCGGTGCTACCATCTGTGCGCCGATCGGTCGGCCGTCTGTGCTGAAGGCACAGGGGACCGAAATGGCAGGGCAACTCGTGAGCGTGATTGCCGAGCAAATCAACAGCCAGTCGATATAGGTCTCTAAGCAGATGCCCTCGACCTCCTCGAGCCAGCGTATGCTGCTATCGAACGGCGGCGTTACCGCAGCCGGGCAGAGCAGCAGGTCATGGTCTGCGAAAAACTCCGTGGCATTGTGGAAGATCTGACTACGGGCGAGTTGGGCCCGGCTGATCTCCCTGCTAGTCAGTGCGCGGCCCGCCTCGATGTTCCACACCACCTCCTCCTTGAGCAGATCGCGGTGATTATCGAGCAGGGCGCCGTGGCCTGAGGCGAAGCCCAGCGCGCGCAGCACATGAAAGGTATCGCGCGCTTGCGATAGATCTGGACAGGCCTCCACGACTTCGGCGCCAAGATTGGCGAAGGCCTCTGCTGCTCGCGCGATGGCGCTGCGCACTTCCGCCGTCACGGGCACGATGCCGCCGAGATCTGGACTGAAGGCGACGCGCTTCGGCACCACGGCCTTGATATCGGCATATGGGCTTGCTGGTACGGGTAGGGACTGTGGATCGTCCGCATGTTGTCCGACCATGGCGTCGAGCATCAGCGCCGTATCGGCGACGTTGCGCGCCATTGGGCCCTGCACTGCCATGTCCGCGAAAGGTAGGTTAGCCGGGCCGTGGGCGATACGGCCGGGGCTCGGGCGCAAGCCGATGACCGAGCAGAAGCTGGCCGGATTGCGCAAGCTGCCGCCGAGATCGCTGCCTGTGGCGAGCCAGACCTGGCCCGCCGTCAGCGCTGCTGCTGAGCCGCCCGATGAGCCGCCCGGCGTCAAGGTGCCATTCCAAGGGTTCTGCGTTTGCCCGAAGACCTCGTTGAAGGTCTGCGAGCCGGCGCCAAGCTCCGGCGTGTTGGACTTGGCGAGGACCACCGCGCCGTTGGCTTCCAGGCGCTGGACAAGGTAGTCGGAAAAGGCCGAGATATTCTCGGCAAAGATCGGCGACCCGTGGGTGGTGCGTACGCTCTCGACTTCGACCAGGTCCTTCACGGCGATGGGCAGGCCGTGTAGGTAGTGTGGTGCCGCGTCACTCGGTGCCTTGGCCATGATGCGCTTGGCGTGCTCGCGTGCGCGCTCAAGGCATAGTGTCGGGAGTGCGTTGAGCGTGCCGTCGGTCTTGGCAATACGGGCTTCCGCCGCGTCGATCAGCTCGAGCGACGAGACCTCGCCTAGGCGTAGTTTTTCGACAGCCTCACATGCGCTCAGGCCTATCAGCTCATCCATCGCTCTTTCCTGCAAGAAAATCGATTGCGGCGGCAACACCACCTGACTCATGAGGTACACCCGCAGTGCCGAGCGCCAGCTCGACCGTAGCCAGGGTGCCGAGGATCATTGCCTCGTTGAGGTCACCAAGATGGCCGATGCGAATCACACGTCCGGCCAGCTTCATCAAGCCGCCGGCAAGCACTAGATTATAGCTGTTTAGACAATGCTTGCGGAACGCGTCGGCGTCTACGTTTTCCGGTAGGAAGAATGCCGTGACCGAGTTGGAATGCTCGCGCGCGTCCTGTGGAACCAGCGTATAGCCCCAGCCTGTAACGGCTGCACGTACGGCGTCGGCAAGGCGCGCATGGCGGGCGAAGCAGACCTCAAGCCCTTCTTCTTCCAGCATGTCGAGCGCTTCCGTCAGACCGAACATCAGGCTCATGGCGGGGGTGCAGGGAAAAGCCGGATTGGTACCGTCGGGCAGCACCTGGCGCCAGTCGAAATAATTGCGTGGCCGCTCGACAACCTGCGAGGCGTGCCACGCCTTTGGACCGATGGCATTGAAGCTCAGGCCGGGCGGGAGCATCAGACCCTTTTGCGAGCCGCCGATCGTCACATCGACGCCCCAGTCGTCCATGCGGAAATCGATCGACGCGGCTGACGAGATGGTGTCGGCTAGCAGCAGGGCGGGGTGCTGTGCCGCGTCCATGGCTTGGCGGATCTCGGCAAGCCGGCTGGTGATTCCCGTGGAAGTCTCGTTGTGCACGATGGCAACCGCTTTGATGGCATGCGCTCGGTCGTCCGTCAGTGCCGTGCAGATGGCGTCAGGGTTGGCGCCGTGGAGCCAGTCGCCCGGCAGGGAGTCGACGGCGATGCCGTAGCTCTCCGCCATTGCTTTCCACATGTGCGAGAAGGCGCCGGTTTCGGCCATCAGCACGCGCTCGCCGGGTGCGACGGTGTTGACCAGCGCTGCCTCCCATGCGCCATGCCCGGCGGATGGGAAAATTACCACGGGTGATTTCGTGCAATAGACATCCTTGAGCCCCGTCAGACAGCGCATTGCCAGAGCCCGGAACTCGGGCCCGCGATGATCGACCGCCGCTCGGTCCATGGCGCGCAGAATGCGTGGTGGCATCATGGTCGGTCCCGGCGTATGCAGGAACTGCCGGCCCCGGGCTGCGGCGGCCTTGCGCTCGGTCATCTGTCAGCCTTTTCTCCCGCCTCATTGACGGGCGCGCACCCTAACTGAGCGGCGCGGAACAAGGAAGGATCACTCAGGCGGCGGTGCGCTACCCGGCATCGGCGTAATCCGCTACCGCTTTTTGCCCGTGTATCCACGGCCTACTTTGGCGGCGCCGTCGTTCCGGGGAGGGCTGAGTGTTAGAGACAGCAAGACCGCATGACGTGCGTCTGTACGAGCGCCCAGTTCGGTCGCACCTGACGTTTTGTTTCGGCTTCATCGCTGAGGCCGAGGCACTGAGGGGCTTCGCGTGTGTGCGGGTCCAGAGCGAGGATGGCGCGAGGTGTTGGTAGTCTATATGCGGACATTTTAACCCGCCCGACACCTAGATCGTCTGCGCTGATCGGCGTTACCCACATGCAGTGTAACGGCTATCATTACGCCGACGGCCTCGCCGGCGTGCCTGAGAGCAAGGCCGCGGCCCTTCTCGACGCCCACCTTGGCGTCTATCATCGCGCCGAAGGGGTGGCACGCCTGACGATAGGAAAGGGGAAGGTGACGCTTGGCTCGCTCGTTTGTTGCGGTTTCGCGACAGCGGCCGAGCCAAACTGGGTGGCAATGGAGACGATGGTGGAATGATGATTAACTCGGCATCAGACAGCGTTTTGGCACGGCGGCTCGCGCGCGCGCTCGAAGGCGAGGTGCTGTTCGACGCTTTCAGCCGCGGGCGCTATGCCACCGATGCCTCAATCTACCAGATCACGCCGCTCGGGGTGGTGGTGCCGAAAAGTGTCACCGATATCGAGGCAGCGGTGAGCATCGCGGTGGAGGAAGGCGTGGCCGTATTGCCGCGCGGCGGCGGCACCTCGCAATGTGGCCAGACCGTCGGCGAGGCGCTGATCGTCGATACGTCGAAATATCTCAACGGCATTCATGACATCGATGCTGGGGCACGGCGTGCGACGGTCGAGCCGGGTCTGGTTCTCGATCAGCTCAATGGCCAACTCG
Source organism: Alphaproteobacteria bacterium (assembly GCA_030739735.1). Taxonomy (NCBI): domain Bacteria; kingdom Pseudomonadati; phylum Pseudomonadota; class Alphaproteobacteria; species Alphaproteobacteria bacterium. Next base: position 35,981 of record JASLYQ010000021.1, read on the forward strand.
AGCAACACGGCCTGTTTTTTCCCGTCGATATCTCGACCGGCAACCGAGCGACGCTCGGTGGTATGGCTGGCAACAACTCCTGCGGCGCGCGCTCGATCCGCTACGGCAACATGGTGCACAACGTGCACGCCATCGAAGCGTTGGTCAACGGCGCCCGTCACCGCTTCGCCCCGGCGCCGGGTAATTTTGACGGCCTCGACGGTACGTCCGCCTATGCCGCGCTTGTGCAGGACATGCGGGCACTGGCCGCACGCGAGGCGGACGAGATCGCGGCGCGATTTCCAAAGCTGCTACGCCGCGTCGGCGGCTACAACATCGAAACCATCGCAGCCGACGGCCACAACATGGCGAACCTGCTGGTCGGCTCGGAAGGCACGCTTGGCTTCTTCACCAGGTTGGAACTCGACCTGCAGCCGCTACCGGTGCACAAGGTGCTCGGTATCTGCCATTTTGCTTCCTTGCACGATGCCATGGCGGCGACCCGACATATCGTTGCGCTTGGCCCCAGTGCGGTGGAGCTTGCCGACCGGGCGCTGATGGATCTCGCCCGCGACGTGCCGCTTTTTGCGGCGACCATCGAGCGCTTCATCAAGGGACAACCCGAGGCGGTTCTCCTGGTTGAGTTCGCCGGTGACAATTTTGAGCTGCAGCAACGGTTACTTACACAACTTGGTGAGCTGCTCGGCGATCTCGGCCACAGCGATGCGGTGGCCGAGGTTATCGACGGTGCCGAGCAGTCGCAAATCTGGGATATGCGCAAGGCGGGCCTCAACATCGTCATGTCGATGAAAGGCGAGGGCAAGCCCGTATCCTTCGTCGAGGACTGTGCAGTGCCGCTCGAAGACCTGGCGGAATATACTGACCGCCTGACAGCGATCTTCGCCAAGCACGGCACGCGCGGCACTTGGTATGCGCACGCCTCGGTGGGCTGCCTGCATGTGCGTCCGGTACTCAACATGAAGGAGGAAGGTGGGGCTAAAAAGATGCGCGCCATTGCGGAAGAGGCCTTCGAGATGGTGCGTGAATACAAAGGTTCGCATTCCGGAGAGCATGGTGACGGCTTGGTACGCTCCGAGTTTCACGAGGCCATGTTTGGCCCGCGCATTGTCGAGGCTTTCGAGGCGGTAAAAGACCGTTTCGACCCTGTGGGCACCTTCAACCCAGGTAAGATCGTGCGCCCACTGCGCATGGACGACCGCACATTGTTCCGCTATGCGCCCGGCTATGCATCGCTGTCCCACAAGCCGGTGTTCGATTGGTCGGCCTGGGGTGGGCTGCTGCCGGCGGTAGAGATGTGCAACAACAACGGCGCCTGCCGCAAGGCCTCGCGCGGCATCATGTGTCCGAGCTATCGCGCCACCGGTGACGAGCGGCATGTGACGCGAGGCCGCGCCAACAGCTTACGATTGGCTTTGTCGGGCCAGCTGGGTGCCGATGCGCTCGGCTCGGACGCCATGGCAGAGGCGATGTCGCTCTGTCTCTCGTGCAAGGGTTGCAAGCGCGAATGCCCGACCGGCGTCGATATGGCGAAGCTTAAGATCGAAGTGCTGGCGAGGTCCCAGAAGCGACTACGTGATCATCTGATTTCATACTTGCCACGCTATGCACCATGGGCATCACGTTTTCGTTGGTTAACAAATCTGCGTAACCGCTCTAATCTTTTACGCCACCTAGGTGAGCGTATCGGCTTCAGCGCTCGTCGCGATCTGCCAGAATGGCATGCACGCCCCTTCCTGGAGACGCCACGAGCGGAGCGCGAGGGGCCAGAAGTTGCCCTCTTCGCAGACACCTTCAACACCTGGTTCGAGCCGAAGGTGCCGCGCGCCGCACTTATCGTGCTCAACGCCGCCGGCTGCCGCGTCACTGTCGTGCGCGCCCCGACGGGTCGACCCCTTTGCTGCGGTCGCACAGCGCTCGCCGTCGGCGATATCGCGGTAGCGCGCAAGGAGATAGAGCGGTCGTTGGCAGTGCTGGCACCGCTGGCGCAGCGTGGTGTTCCCATTCTCGGTCTCGAGCCGTGTTGTCTCTATACCTTGCGCGATGAATGGCCGGCGCTGTTGCCCGGTCCCAAGACCGATGCTGTCGCAGCACAGGCGCAACTGTTCGAGAGCTATCTTGTCGAGACCGACGTCGCATTGCCATTCGCTGAGCAATCGGGAACGAGGGTGATGGTGCACGACCATTGCCACCAGAAGGTCTTCGCGGCGGCGGGTGATACAACCGAGATGCTCAGGCGCGTCCCCGGTCTTATGGCCGAGCCAATCGAGTCGACATGCTGTGGCATGGCCGGCGCCTTCGGCTATCAGACAGAGACCTACGAGATCTCCATGGCCGTAGGCGCTCTCGACCTGTTCCCAGCACTCGATGTTGCGCCCGTCGACGCCCTCGTTGTTACCGACGGCACCAGCTGCCGCTGCCAAATCGCTGACGGTGCCAGGCGCCAAGCTGAGCACGTCGCGGTCGTTCTAGCGCAGGCTTTGTCTCATGCCTAACAATTCCCACGGTTTTCTGGTACGACAACATAACCTGCGGCCTTAGCCTAGATGCCCGACACTGGGGCACGTGGCATTGCTGGTTGATGCTAGGTATCGACCATATTCTGGAGTGGTTGCGCTGTAACGGCGATGGTTTTCTCTCCCGCATGGTGCTGGTGACGCTCACCTTAGAGGACATGACCGACCAGTACTTTCTGCCATCACCCGCCCCATTACGGCGCGAACCCATGGACCGTTCGGTCGGTGTTTATAGCGAATTGCATGCGGCAACGCCCATGCGGTGCTCAATGCGGTCTTCCATCCAGCTCAGTTCTTGAACGGCCTGGCGCCGACTCTGGGGGTCTAAGCTCTCGGTGCCATTAAGTTGCACGTGCCCTTGTATCTACCAGTGGCAGCCCAGCTCAAGTTCGATATTTTTGGTGGTGTGCAGACGTTATACGTCGCTGAATTGACGCTGGCACTCGAAGCGGTCGAAGTTACCATTTGGCGCGAGGGCGACATCTTCCACGGCCTAGCTGGGAGCGCTACTATGGTCGCGTAATGAGCGCAGCGCAGACGGTTTCCATGCTGGTGCAGTTGAGGCCCAACTTGGAGAGGTTATAGGGTGTGAGATTTACCGCCTTGATCAGGCGCCGCACGATCTCGCCGTCGGCTAGGTCAACGTCGATGATGTTTATGCAGCCCATGTCCTGCTCGAAGCTGCCGAGGGTGGCAAGCCCCGCGCCGCAGGCCCAGCCGAGTAGGGCGCGGTTCACGCCATCGTGCGCGACCACCAGCATGGTGGTCCAGACTGGCTCCTTGAGTAGCTCCAGAAAGCCACCGACTACCCGCGCCTCGAACTCGGTAAAGACCTCGCCGCCGGCCATGCGGGCGCCGGGTAGATGGGCTGATTCCAGCCCGTAGATCAGTTCCGCCTCGATACGGTCGCGGGGAATATTGGAGAGCTTGCCGAGACGCATCTCGGCGAGGGCGGGGCGCTCTTCGATGCCGTCGGCTCGCAGACCCATGACCAACTCTGCGGTTTGGCGCGTGCGCGCCAGGCCGGAACAGACCACTTTATCGATATCGACACTCGCCAACACTTGCGCGGCCGCCTCAGCCTGGGCCCTGCCATCGGCGGTCAGCAAAACGCCATCCGGCTCCAGCGGCTGGCCGCCGTCGTCGAAATAGCGTACTTCGCCATGGCGCATAAGGTAGATTCGATGTCGTCCGCTGGTTCCGTGTAGCACCATGACTTCCTAATAACATTCGGATTTACGCACTCTATGTAGTGTGACCGTTTTGGTCGAGGGGAGAAGAGGTTGGAAATGCGGGGAGTGCAATAGTTTGTTAATGGTGTGGCGACTGGGTGGTCGCAGGGAGGTTGGATTGCGCGGGAACGTCCATCACAGGACTGGGGCATCGGCTTTCGGATGGCTATTGTCGGCCATAATGTTGGTTGCCGCCTGCGCGCCAAGCACTTTGCCGATCGGGGGTGCGGGTAGCGGCGAGCGCGTGGTCGTCGCAGACAGCGACGCGACGACATTGGCTGACGATAACATGATCACATTAGAGCTGAACAAGCGCCTGATCGAATATGGCGCGGGGCTGTTCAAGGATATTAGGACGGTCGTGTTCGAGGGGCGAGCGCTGCTGCTGGGGCGCGTCACTGAGCCTGACGACCGGCAAGTGGCTGTTGCTGTGGCGACGCGCGTGGAGACCGTCAAAGAGGTCATCGACGAGATCTACGTCGGTAGCGAGAGTGGTGTTGGAACCTTCCTCAATGACGTGGTGATCGAGAAGTCTATCGCCGACAATTATGCCCTCGAGCAATCCATTCGTGCGGCGCATTATCGCGTACGCGTGGCTGAGGGAGTTGTCTACGTGATCGGCCGTGCCGCGAACCAGGGTGAGCGGCAGCGCGCCTTGGCCATTGCAGGTGGGACCGACAATGTCAAACTGGTGATCAACCACATCATGGTGGGGGCGAGATAGTCTGTCCCCTATAACTGGATCGCTTGGCCGAAGTGTCGGTGCCGCTATGGTGGTGAACACAACAGCATCGGCAATCACTCGTGGTGCGTCGTTGTGCGGGACATTCGCATCTGCGCATGGTGGCATCTATGTGGCCAGTGCGTTGCGTTTTAGTGCTGCCGAAATAGTGATAGTCGCGTCATGGCTTCCGAATCGGCCGCATGAGCCATGAGCGTCTTTTCTAGCCTTGCGCTTGGCATATCGGCCGTTGTCCTGGTCATGGCCATGATTTATGGCGCAGTGAGCGATCTCGGCCGCTTTACGATTCCCAACTGGGTTCCGTTGTTGGCGGTGGCCGCGTTCTTCGTGGCGGCGTGGGCGGCGGGTCTCGATGTTCAGCAGATTGCCGTGTCGTTGGGTATAGGGCTGTCTTGCCTGACGGTCGGAATCGCAGCCTTCGCGCTCGGGGTGTTTGGCGGCGGCGACATAAAGCTTTTCGCCGCGGGCGCCGTTTGGACTGGTTGGTCGGCATTTGCGCCATATGTAATGGCGGTTGCAGTTGCTGGCGGCATTCTGTCTCTAATTTTATTGCTGTTCCGACACCTGCCGCTGGGCTCCCGGCTGGCCAGGGTGGACTGGGTCGGCGCGTTGCATCGGCCAACCGAGCCGGTGCCATACGGCGTGGCGATTGCCACGGGAACGGTTGTTTCACTGCCACGCTCTCCAGTCATGGCGGTTCTGATCGGTGGTTAATTTCGGTAAGTACGACGTATCTGCACTATCGTTGCGGTTTTACAATAGTATACGAAGTGATATCACCTATGGATGCAGCTTGCACTGCTTGAAAGCTTTGTTAAGATTATGTTGTGATATTAATCGGTTAGAGGTCAGGCATCAATATTCCCGTAATCTGTCTGATGGAACCTGAGGTGCCACGAGGTCTTTCTCGACAGAATGAAACGTATGGTCATAAAAATTATGAATTAAGTAATGTACTTATTATACGAATCTATTATGAGTTTTATAAAATATAAGATGTGAATATATGAGTTACTATCGAATCGTCTCTAGTAAGCTCTGGCACACCGATGGCTTGTCGAGCTCGGCAAGGACGACAGTGCAGGTTGAGGGGGCTGTGGTAAAAATGTCGATCTGGTTGGAGCAATGGACGAGGCGTTGAGTGTGCCACTTGGGAAAATAGGTTTTGCAGCTAGCGCCGCGACGCCAGTGCGGTCGAGTTTGCTATCCTTTTGCCTCTGAGTGGCACCAACAAGACCACGATCACCAAATCTGGTCCAGTGCAGCCTACAAAGTGTTGATGTCAGGGTGAGCCTTGTCGGCAACCATCCACAACACTGTTGTCACCGAAAATGGAATAAGGATTGGACTTTGACTAAATTTTATCTATTTGCCAGCTTTGCGGGGCCGCCAATTGTAGCAATCTCAATCCTACGACATGTATCAAATTCGTGCGCTTTGTGAAATCTATAGGCAATCCTCTTGAATCCTTAGGGATGTTTTTCTACCTATCACCTCGTGTTGGGCCTGCACGGATCACGACAGCGGCGGTGCGGGTTAATTTGTGGCATGCCTGAGGAGGAGACCATGGCGGCTCTGATCGAAATCGAGGGTCTCAGCAAGCGCTTCGGCGATTTGCTCGCCGTTGACGATGTGAGTTTTGCTGTCGACCGGGGTGACGTGCTGGGTTTCCTTGGCCCAAATGGAGCCGGCAAGACCACCACCATGCGCATGATCACTGGCTTTTTGAACCATGACGGTGGTCGAATCTCCGTTTGTGGGCACGACGTGACCAGCGAGGACATCGCAGCTAAGACTGCCATCGGCTATTTGCCCGAGGGTGCGCCGCTCTATGGCGATATGACGCCGCGGGCGCTACTCGCCTTTGTCGCCTCGGTGCGTGGCATGAGCGCATCTCGAGCGCGCGAGCGGACGGACTGGGCAGTATCGCGTCTCGGTATCGAAAGCGTTTTCGACCAGCCTATGGATACGCTGTCAAAAGGTTATAAACGCCGCGTCGGCTTGGCGCAGGCTTTGCTGCACGATCCGGAAGTGCTGATCCTCGATGAACCCACCGACGGTCTTGATCCCAACCAAAAACACGAAGTGCGCAGCCTGATAGCCGATATGGCACAGGACAAGGCCATCATCATCTCGACCCATATCCTAGAGGAAGTGGACGCGGTCTGCTCGCGCGCTGTCATCATCAGCCGCGGCAAGCTGGTCGCCGACGGCACACCCATCGAGCTGGCGGCGCGGTCGCGCTATCACAATGCGGTAACTTTGACTCTGCGCGGCATCGGGGCGCTAGAGGCGCAGAGCAGCTTGGCGTCGATCTCCGGCGTCGCGGAAGTGGCCTTCAGCGACAACGAGACGGGCGTGACGCGGTGCACGCTGTTTCCGAAAGCCTCGGCCGCCATCATCGCCGAGGTCAGCGCCCACGTCAGCAGTGTTGGCTGGGAGGTCGATCAGATGTGGGTCGAGAGCGGTCGTCTCGAAGAGGTGTTCCGCAACATCACTACCGGCGCGTCCGCCGGTGCCAAATAGGCGGGAGCCGGCCAGATGAGCACGGTTATGAGCATTTTTCGGCGCGAGCTTGGGGGCTATTTCGCGACCCCCGTCGCTTACGTCTTCATCGTCATCTTCCTACTGCTAAACGGCATGTTCACCTTTTACATGGGTAATTTTTACGATCGAGGCCAGGCGGATTTGCAGCCCTTCTTTAGCTGGCATCCCTGGTTGTACCTGTTTCTGGTGCCGGCATTGGGCATGCGGCTTTGGGCCGAGGAGAGGCGTACCGGCACGCTGGAACTGCTCATGACCCTACCGATCTCGGTGACCCAAGCCGTGCTCGGTAAGTTTTTGGCGGCCTGGGCCTTCGCGGCAATCGCGTTGGCACTCACCTTCCCGATATGGATCACGGTGAATTATCTCGGCCAGCCGGATAACGGCCTGATTGTTGCTGGTTATTTTGCCAGCCTGCTCATGGCGGGCGGCTTCCTGGCCATCTCATCCTGCATCTCGGCCATGACTAAGAACCAGGTCATCGCTTTCGTGGTTTCCGTTGTGGTCTGTTTCCTGTTCACCGTCAGCGGCCTGCCCTTCGTGTTGGACTTCTTCGCTGGCTGGGCGCCGCAGGCGCTCGTCGAGACCATTGCCTCGTTCAGTTTTCTGGGCAATTTCAACGACATGATGCGCGGCGTGATCGATCTTCGTCACATCACTTATTTCGTTTCCCTGATCGCTGTCTGGCTGTTCGTCAATGTAATTGTCGTCAATAACACGAAGGGGGTGTGAGGGCATGGTTGCGCGGACTGAGAAAGGTATCAGCTCATGACTTCGGCGCGCCGACTTAGCGCTTGGGGAGCCGTGGTCGTTGCGGCAGTTCTGTTTGTGACGCTTAACGTGCTTAGCCAGACGGTCCTGCGCGGTGCTCGGCTGGATCTTACCGCTGAGGGGCTCTATACGCTGTCCGACGGAACACGCTCAGTGATCGGTGCTGTCGATGAGCCGATCACGGTGCGCTTCTTCTTCAGCGATGGCCTGGCGAGCGCGGTACCGACCATTAGCCAATATGCGCGGCGGGTACAGGAGCTTCTGGAGACCTATGCTGCGGTCTCGAATGGTGCCATCACCTTGCAGGTGATCGACCCGGAGCCGTTTTCCGATACGGAAGACGAGGCTGTGGCCTTCGGCCTGCAGGGTGTACCGTTGAATACCTCCGGCGATCGCCTGTATTTCGGCATGGCGGCGACAAACACTACCGATGACGCGGAGATCATCCCCTTTTTCCAGGATCAGCGCGAGCCGTTCCTCGAATACGACCTGACGCGCGCCTTCTACAATCTCGCTAACCCGAAGCAGAAGGTAGTTGGTCTGATCAGCAAGCTGCCCGTGAATGGTAGCGTGGATCCTCAAACTGGCAGCTTCACACAGCCCTGGGCTGTGGCCCAACAAATCAGCCAGCTGTTCAAGCTCAATGATCTCGGGACCGAAGTCATCGCGGTGCCTGAGGGGGTCGACGTGCTGTTGGTCGTCCATCCGCAAGATCTGCCAGAGACGACGCGCTATGCCATCGACCAGTACGTGCTCGGCGGTGGTAAGGCGATGATCTTCGTTGACCCGCATTCGGAAGTGGCGGCAGGGGCGCCGGATCCGTCCAATCCCATTCCCATGCACAACTCCAACCTACCGGAATTGTTCAAGGCCTGGGGTGTCGAGCTGGCGCCGGGCATGGTGGTCGGCGACCGCGAGTTGGCGCGGCGCGTGCGTACCGGTCCGCCCGATCGGCCCGAGGCTATAGACTACATCGCCTGGCTCGCCCTCGACGATCGCTTCGTCAATCGCGACGAGATGGTCACCAACCGCTTGACGCTGTTAAATCTCGCGAGCTCAGGCGCCTTCAGCCAGATCGAGGGCGCGGCAACCGAGTTTGTGCCGCTCGTGACTTCGTCGCAGGAGGCGATGCTGTTCGAGCGAGTGCAGATCCAGTTCGTGCCCAATCCCGCATCTCTGCTTGCCAACTTCGTTGCCAGCGGTGAGCAGTACACTTTGGCCGCACGCATCTCGGGTCCGGTTAGCAGTGCATTCCCTGATGGCAGACCGACGGAAGGCGTCGATACCGGGCGCGAACATATCGGCGAGTCGCAGGGCGATATCAATGTCGTCGTCGTGGCCGACTCCGATATCCTTCACGATCGCAGCTGGGTGCGCGTGCAGCAGTTTTCCGGGCAGGCCTATGCTGTGCCGGCGGCTGACAATGGCGCCTTCGTGGTCAATGCGATCGACGTCTTCGCAGGCTCGAGCGAGCTGATTGCCCTTCGTAGCCGTGGCGCCACGTCGCGGCCCTTTGAGGTGGTCCAAGATCTGCAGCGTCAGGCCGAGGACCAGTTCCGTGAGACAGAGCAAGTGCTTGAAGCTCGCATCGCCGAGACCGAGGCCAAGCTTGCGAACATGCAAAGTGGCGAGAACGTTGGTGGCAATGTGATCCTGAGTGAGGAGCAGACCCAGGCCATCGCCGACTTCCGCCGGGAGCTGGTTGCTACGCGCAAGGAGTTGCGCGACGTTCAACTCGCGCTGCGCAAGGATATCGAAGGACTAGGCTCGCGGCTGGCATTCCTCAATATTGCACTGGTGCCCTTGTTGATCGGCGGCGTCGCGATAATCGTATCGTGGGTGCGCCGGCAGCGCCGCCGCCGTGCGCATGCTATGGGTTAAACTGATGGATACATCATGCAGAACCGTAGTCTCTTAATTCTGGCTGGCCTTACTGCGATCGTCGTGATCGGTACCGTTTTCGCCGTCTCCACACGGGAGTCGGCGGTCGAGCGTGTTCTGGTAGAGAAGACGATCTTTCCTGAGCTCGGTAGCCGTATCAACGATGTTGCCGCGGTGGCCTTAACCACGGCCGACGGAACGTTTCGTCTCACTCGCGACGGGCAGGACTGGTTTGTCGCCGACAAAGCGGATTTCCCGGCGCGCGGTGAGCTGGTGCGCGAGATGCTGCTGCACCTGACGGAACTGACCGCGCTCGAGGCCAAGACCGCGAATCCGGAGCGCCATGCCAAGCTCGGGCTTGCCGCGCCTGATGCCGAGGAAGGTGTGGCTACCAAGGTTACCTTGCTTAACGATGATGACGGCGTGCTGGCCGAGCTGATGGTCGGCAACGCGGCGCGTGGCACGAATAACCAGCGCTATGTGCGGCGCTCGGATGACGACCAGACTTGGCTCGTGAAGAGCGCACTCGATCCCGGCAACGAGGTGAACGATTGGGTCGAAACGTTGCTGCTTCGCCTACCTTTGGAGCGCGTGCGCGGTGTGAGGATAGAGCACCCAGACGGGCAGGTTATCAACCTCTCAAAGGAAACGCCGAAGGATGCGGAGTTCGTTCTGGTGGAGATGCCCGAGGGTGCTAGTTTCAGCTCGCCGAAGACCATCGAGAACATGATCCGCTCGGTAACGGTGATGCGCTTCAACGAGGTTGTCGGTCTGTCGGAGATGCCGGAGCCGGACGACGGTCCTATCGTGACACGCTTCGATACCTTTGACGGCCAGACCGTGATCTTCACCCAGCACAAGGCGGGCGAAGAGACCTGGGTGAGGATTGAGACAAGCTACGATGCGGCGGCGGCAATGCCGGAGGAAGAGATGGATTTGGAGGACGATCCGCTGGAGGCAGCTTTGCCATTCGATGTCGAGGCAACGGTGGCGGAGGTGGCAGCAGTGACCGATTCCTGGGTCTTCGTGCTGCCGGATTTCAAGATCAGCCAGCTGAGCAAGCGGCTCGAAGATCTGATCACCATGCCGCCACCGGTCGAGGTCGAATAGCTTGCCGCCGGATCTGCTGATCGTCGGGTCATCCACACACCTGATCGCTCACACGGGGCACGTTCTTGGTCATGCTCTGCGGCTGGAAATTGGGTAGGTCTCAAAGACTGTTTCTGACGATGCGAGCGCCGGCAACGAGCGCCCGCATCTTTTCGTGCGCCAGATAGCGGGGCAGGGCGGAAAAGCCGCAATCTGCTGTCAGCCACAATCTCTCTGCCGGCACGTGATCCAGGCAGAGGCGGATGCGCTCGGCAACGTCGTTGGCGGTTTCCAGGCGCCAGTTCTTCACGTCGACAACACCGGCGGCGATCTCGAACCGCTCCACCAAGAGCGCCAGCAGTTCTATTTCGGCCATTTCTCGATTGGCGAACTCCAGTACCAGCTGCTCGCAGGCCAGCGAGGCCATGGCCGTCATCATGCGCCCGAAACGCCGGTCCGCACGGGGCCGTCCGGCATTGTTGCCAAAGCAAATATGTACGGCCCGACGTCCACTAATGTCCGAGAGCACCGCATTGACTGTGGCGGCGCTCTCTTCGGGCCCGAGGTCGTAGGGTGGATGGGGAAGGGACGGCTCGTCGAGCTGGATGAAATCAGCACCCGCTGCTGCCAGGGCCTCTACCTCGTTGCGTACGATGCGCGTGGTTGCATCGAGCACGGCTTTGCTGCCGACAGCGGCGGCATCGATGGCGCTGGCAAAGGTCAGCGGTCCGGGAAGGGCGACCTTGAGGGGGCGATCGGGGGCTAGTGCTTTGAGAACCGCAAAGTCTTGGGCGATGCCGAGTCCTTTCGGCGCTGTTGGTGGCGCTTCCGCGATAAACGCTGGTGCCATGTCGTAGCCTGGGATGCCGAGTCGACGCTGCGGTGCCATACGCACCAGGCCGTCAAGGCCATCGAACATGGAAAAGACAAAACGCTGGCGCCGCAGCTCACCATCACTGATGACGTCGAGGCCCGCCTCTATCTGATCCGCGACGGCGATGCGGATGCCATCGTCATAAAGCTCGGCGATATCGCCGGCGCCAAAGGCACCATTACGAATCTGGTGCTGGGCCGAGATCATCCAGCCGGGCGACGCATAGCTTCCGACCCCCATGGTCGGCAACAAAGGTAAATTTGGCATGCTGAGGCTCCATGGTGCCGGCGGCAGGACTTGAACCCGCAACCTATCGCTTACAAGGCGATTGCTCTACCAGTTGAGCTACGCCGGCATGGCGATGCGGACGATACCCCGAGGCGCTTACGGCGACAAGCGGACGATCTCGTAAAGCGCAGCGCTGGCCGCGGCCGAGACATTGAGACTTTCCACGGCGTCGCCGATCGGCAGGCGCACCAGCTCGTCGCAGGCCTCGGCGGTCAGGCGGCGTAAGCCCGCGCCTTCGGCACCGAGAACCAGGGCCGAACGGCGTACCGGCGCAGCTTCGGCCAGGCTGCGCGTCGCGGCGGCATCCAGCCCAAGAAGCCAAAATCCCGCTTCCGCGACCTGGGCCAGGCTGCGTGACAGGTTCGTCACCCGTATCAGCGGCAAGCGCTCCAGCGCACCCGATGCAGCCTTGGCCATGGCACCCGATTCCGATGGCGCGTGGCGGCTCGGTAGGATTATCGCTGCGGCGCCGAAGGCTGCGGCCGAGCGCATCACCGCGCCAACATTGCGCGGATCGCTAACCCTGTCGAGTACCACCAAAGGCGCGTCGGTACCCAGGATGGGCGCGAGTTCGGCTTCAGGCAGTGGCTGCACCAGCGCCGCGACACCTTGATGCACGGCATCTTTCGGCAACTGAGCGGACAGTACCTCGGCAGTGACGATGTCGGCCCCGTCGGGCGCTATGCCCGCTGTACTCAACAGAGTGACGATACGGCGTTCCGGGTTGTCCACGGCGGCGCCAACGGCGTGGCGTCCATAGAGCCAATATGGCGCGCCCGTAGCACCGGTTTCGGGGGCTTGGCGGCGGAGCCATCTGCGGCGTTTGCGTGCTACCATGGGAGAACCTACCTTTCGCATCGGGCCGCGACAACGGCATCAGCCCTAATCCGGTTGACAAGCCCAGGCTAATGTCGATAGTCCGCTCATTTGCCCGACGGCCCTGACAACCGATTCGGCGCGGAGGGGTGGCCGAGTGGTTAAAGGCAGCAGACTGTAAATCTGCCGACGTACGTCTACGGAGGTTCGAATCCTCCCCCCTCCACCATTTGGCAAAGTCGGCTGTGGCCTGCGGGCGTGGCGTTTGCTGCGGGTGTAGCTCAATGGTAGAGCCCCAGCCTTCCAAGCTGGTTACGTGGGTTCGATTCCCATCACCCGCTCCAAACCGGTCGCAGGGGCGTTGGCGTCAAGGAACGGAGTCATAAGAGCGATGGCGAAGGAAAAATTTGAACGTACGAAGCCGCACGTAAATGTTGGCACGATCGGTCATGTTGACCACGGTAAGACAACGCTGACGGCTGCGATCACGAAGGTGCTGGCCGAGTCTGGGGGGGCGGAGTTTACAGCCTATGATGAAATCGATAAGGCTCCGGAGGAGCGGGAGCGCGGTATCACGATCGCGACGGCGCATGTGGAGTACCAGACGGAGGCTCGGCACTACGCGCATGTAGATTGTCCCGGTCATGCGGATTACGTGAAGAACATGATCA